>DATAMS010000528.1:0-11387 GCA_036260495.1 Thermoanaerobaculia bacterium | reverse complement strand
TGCGTTCGTTGAGCGCGGCGTCTTCACGGTCGAAGAGGGCGACTCCATTTTGCGCGCCGGTGCCGCCCTCGGGCTCATTCCGCGCCTTCACGCCGACGAGCTTTCCGACACGGATGGCGCCGCGCTGGCCGCCTCCCTCGGCTGCGCATCCGCCGATCATCTGATGCAAGTTTCCGACGCCGGCATCGCCGCGCTGGCGGCATCGAACACGGTCGCCAACCTGCTCCCGGCAACGAGTTTTTTTCTGATGTCGGAACGTTACGCGCCCGCACGCAACCTGATCGACGCCGGCGCGATCGTGTCGCTCTCCACCGACTGCAATCCCGGCACGTCGATGACCGAGTCGATGCCGATGGTGATGCAGTTGGCGACGCTGCAGATGAAGATGACCGTGGAAGAATCGCTCACCGCGGCGACGCTCAACGGCGCCGCCTCGCTCCGGCTCGCGCACGAAATCGGCTCGATCGAAACCGGCAAACGCGCCGATCTCGTCCTGCTCGACGCCCCGAACTATTTCCACCTCGTCTACCACTTCGGCGTGAACCTGGTGACGCGCGTGATGCGCGATGGCGTGTGGGTGCTCTAGTCAATTCCAGAAGAGCCGCTCACCACAGAGGCACAAAGGTCACAGAGACACTCCGTGTTCTCTGCGTCTCTGTGGTTGCTTTTGCTTCAACTAAAGTGGTTGCGGTGGCTGTCGAAGTCCGACCCGCCGCCGCCCGAACTGCTGATCGACCTCGACCAAAATGCTTGCGCCCCGTTCTCCAAAAGCCGCCGGAATCCAAACGCGCGCTTCCCACGGCTCGGGCTTTTCGAAAACGATTTCTTCACTGGTCAGCATGGCCAGCGCCGTTCCCGCCTCGATGACATACGGAATGTCCGCTTTCTCGAGCCGGTCGAGCAGCTCCGCGACAAGCTCCGACGACCTCTCCTCGGCCAGCGGCAGAAGATTGCCGAGGTGCTCCGGTACTTGCTCCGAAAGATCGGCGACGAGGTCGACATCGCAATCAGAGCAGCGCGTGATCCCGTCGCGATATTCGCTCTGGCACTCAGGACAGAACATTGGCGGGCGATCTTCTCACAGTCATCGCGCGGCGTAATGCGCGCAGATCTTTTCGTACAACTTCGCGCCGATCGCGCTCTTTGCCTCGGCAGTGCAGCCGGCGATGTGCGGGGTGAGGATGAGGCGCGGATCGTCAGGCCACGTGCGCGTGGGCGGTTCGGGATCGTAGACATCGAGAGCCAGTCCGCCGAGGTCGTTGCGGGCGAGGGCGGCGAGGGCGCCGTCAACGTCGAGCACTTCGCCGCGCGCGGCATTGATCACGATCGCGCCGCGCGGCATTGACGCGATCTCGTTTGCGCCGATCATGCTCCGTGTTTCGGCGGTGAACGGGACGTGAAGCGTGATGATGTCGTTCGCGCGTAGGAGCGCGTCAAGCGACGCAACTCGGATTGCGCCGCGTGAAACGAAATCGTCATCAGTGATGTACGGATCGAACGCTGTGACGCGCATGCCGAACGCCGCGGCGAGCCGCGACACGCGCATCCCGACCTGGCCGAGTCCGATGATGCCGAGACGATGGTGACGAAGCTCGTGGCGCGTGGCGCAATCGTCACGGTTCCAGACGCCCGCGCGCATCTCGCGTCCGTACGCAGGCAGCGTGCGCGTGAGCGCGATCATGAACGCGATCGCCAGCTCGGCGACGGCGTTCGCGTTCTCACCCGGCATGTTGATGACGGCGATGCCGCGGGCGCGCGCGGCGTCGATGTCGATGTTGTCGGTACCGCTCGTGCCTTGCGCGATCAATTCGAGCGACGGCGCCGCGTCGATCACGCGCTTCGAAACGCGGTTGTAGGAGCGGGTGACGAGAATCTCGCAGTCGCCTGCGATCGCCACCAGCTCGTCTTCGGTTTTGACAGGCTGGTCGGCGATCGCAAAGCGGCCGTCGGCGTGCGCACGCGTGAGGAGAGAACGATCGACGTCGGCCGCGATGAGGAGGCGCTTCATGGTCGGCGCTAACTCTATCGTGACGCGGCTGTGTCTCAGCGCAGACGCATCGATACTCCGACCGAAATCACCGCACCGCTCCCTTTCACGACATCACGAAAAACCGGCAAGCGGAAACTGTAAAACCGCGCGGCGATGAACGGCTCGAACCGGTTCTTCGTGCGCCACTCGAAACCGGTGTCGAGGTTCCAGGTGGTTTTCGACGAGTCGTTCGTGCTCACGAAGGTGGGGCCTGCGCCGATCCAGAAGGTGCGGTTTTCGTTCTGAAACAGACGCCGGACGTCGACGTGAACTGCATGAAGCCCGTATCCGCCCTGGATGCCCTCGTACGCGGGTGCGAAAGACCAGTTTCCGTAACGTGCATCGAGCTCGATCGAAGCGGCGGGGTGATTGTCGCTGCCGGCAAAATCGCCTGCGCGCGCAGCGGCGCGTACTTCGGCATGCAATGGGATTGCGATCAGGGAAAGGGAGAGGAGCAGGAGGATCTTTTTCATGGATGCAGATACGGAGCGGCGGCGCGTGTTGTTGGGTTTCTTCCGCGTCCTCCGCGCCTCCGCGTGAAACCGGGCTCAAGGTAGACTTCGATTGACCTTGCGCATTCTTCGAAAACATCGCATCGCCCTCATCGCGCTCGCGGTCTATCACCTCGTTTTCTTCTTTCCGACGCTCTTCATGGGGCGGATCGCGTCGCCGAACGACGTCTTCTACAACTGGGAACCGTGGAAGAGTGTGATGCGCCCGGTCGATGTGCAGAATTCGCTCATCAACGACCCGCCCACCGCCTACTACACAGTCCTCTCGCTGATCAAAACGGACTGGCGCGCGTTTCACTGGAATCCGTTCATCGGATCGGGCGTGCCGGGATTCGGGTCGACGCTTCTCGCGCCGTTCAGCTTCCTGCCGGCGCTGCTGCTGCCGCTGCCATGGATCTACACCGGCATCATCCTGCTCAAGCTCAACGTCGCATTCTGGCTCGCGTATCTCTGGCTGCGCGAGGAGCGGCTCGGCAAACGCGGCGCCGCGATCGGCGCGCTTCTCTTTGCCGCCGCGGGACCAATTGCCGTGCGCTGGTGGTGGCATGTGACGAATGCCGCGCCGCTCTATCCCGCCCTGCTCTGGATTGCGCTGCGCACCGCGCGCGGCAAGCGAACGCCGGCGTGGGCGATCGGTCTCGTCGCGTTCTGCTACGCGCTCTCCGCGTTTCCGGCGGCGATGGCATACGGCGCGTACGCGGCGGCCGCATATTTCGTGGTCGTGCTGATCGGGAGTCGTGTTTCGGGAGTCGGGCGTCGGAGCGATGCAGCTCTCCGACCCCCGACCCCCGACCCCCGACACCCGATCCAGCTCGCCTCGCTCGCCACCGTCCTCGGCATCGCCATCGCTACGCCGTCGTTCGTTCCGCTCGCGCAACTCGTGCAGCGCAGCGGTTATCTCGTCTCGCGCGCCAACGCCGCGGCGGAGCATGTCTTCCCGCTCCACCACCTCCTTCTTTTTCTCAATCCCGATCACCTCGGCAACTGGGCACTTCACGATTGGCGCGGCGACCGCACGCTCGGTGTGCTCAACAACTACATCGAGGCGACGGTGTACATCGGCATCGTCGCGATTCCGCTGATTCTCCTCGCGTTCATCAATCGCCGCGCGCGCCGCCGCTGGTTCTGGTTCGCGATGCTGGCCGTGATGCTCGCGGCGATGTTCGGCTTCGTGCCGGTGGCGAAGATCGTGGCGATGCTTCCGGGCTTCAAGTTCTCGCCCTTGACGCGCATCCAGATGATGCTGCCGATCGCCACGGCATACCTCGCGGCAACGGGCGCCGCGCTCATCGCACGCGGCCGGTTCCGCAACGCGATCGCGATGCTGCTCGCGGTCGCCTGCGCGGCTGATCTCGCGATCTTCGCAGGCCGCTTCTATCCGTATCTGGATCCGGCGCTGGCCTCGCCGCCGAGTACGCCGGCGATCGCGTTTCTGCAATCACAGCCGAAGCCGTTTCGCATCGCGCCGTTCTTCGACGATCTCTGGCCGAACAGCTCCGAGCTCTACCGCCTCGAAGACGTGCGCAGCCACTTCTCGTCGGAAGCGAGTTACCGCCGTCTGCTCGAACGGATCGATCCAAGCTCCGCGCTGAACGGATCGACCATCATCTATTTCAACAGCCTCAAATTCGACTTCAGCGATCCGCTCGTTTCCATGCTCGGCATCCGCTACCTCCTCGAGCAGCGAACGATCGACGTGATGAAGTGGACGATCTTCAAGTACACGAAGCCGGGCGTGCAGGAGATCGCCGCGACCGTTCTCGAACCGGGCCGCGTGATGCAACGGCATGTGCGCGTCGTCGAAGAGCCGTTCTTCGCCATCGAGATTCCTGTCGAGGTTCAAGCGACGTTCGTCCGCAATCCGGTTTTGAATGTGTCGCTGATCAAAGGACCAAACATCGTGTACACCCGCTCGTTCAAGCCGGGCGACATGGCTGCGCTCAACAAGATCTACATCCCGCTGCGCCCATACGCTCGCCTCGGCGAGACCGTGGTTCTGCGCCTCGCCGCCAACGGCGTACGCGTGCGGCTTCTCACCGGAGCGATCGATGTCGCGGGCGATGCGCCCCTGTTTTACGGCCGCGTGACGACGCCGCTGATCTTCGACCGCGAGCTAATCGACGGCCGCATCTTCCGCAACGTTGGCGAGGTTCCCCGCTTTCACGCCGTCACGCGCGTGCGCCGCCTGAGCGTGGACGAGATGCTCGCAACAAAGGACATCGATTACGCCGATGAAGCAATCATCACGGACGCGCGCCCGATGACCATCGAGGCATCCGACGCCGTTGTCTCGCTGCGCAGCTACGCGACGAACGAACAGGTGATCGACGTCGCCGCGCCGGCGAAAACGTTTCTGGCATCGTCCGAGAAACTGACGCCGGAGTTGCAGGTCAAAGTCGATGGCGCCGTCGTAAAACCAGTCGAGATCAACGTTCTCTTCGCCGGCGTCCCCGTTCCCGCCGGTAATCACCGCGTCGTGTTTACGCGCCGGCTGGGGCGAGGGTGGTGGCTGCTCGCGGGAATCGCGGCGGTGCTGCTCGTGGGATTGTCAGCGTTCGACATCGCGAGCGCGAGGCGGCGCAAACGGATGTCTTCGTAAGCTTCCACTAGTCATTCGGGCCGCCGAGGAAGGGGTCAGGTCGAAACCGAAACTGACGACACTTCGCTCAAACATTCCGCTCGATCAAGCTGTCGTCAGTTTCGGTTTCGACCTGACCCCTTCCAACCTACCTTGCCACCATCAGCAAATCCGCAAAGTAGCCGTTGCGATCCGTCCAGCGCCGCTCGATGGTGAATCCGCCGGCTTCAGCAAGCGCGTTGAGAGCCGCGTCGTCGTACTTGTGCGAGTTCTCCGTGTGGATTGACTCGCCCTCGGCAAAGACAACTTCGTAGCCGTCGATGAGAACGCCCTGCGCTTCGCGGCTGACGAGATGCATTTCGATCCGGCCTGCGGCTTCGTTGTAGAAGGCGCGATGCGCGAATGAACTGAGGTCAAACGTTCCGCCGAGCTCGCGGTTGATGCGGCCGAGGAGGTTGAGGTTGAAGGCTGCGGTGACGCCGAGGGGATCGTCGTAAGCGGCTTCGAGGATGGCGGGCGATTTGCGCAGATCGGCGCCGAGGAAGAGGGCATCGCCGGGAGCGAGTGCGGTGCGCAGGTTGGCGAGCATCGCGGCGGATTCGGCCGGGTCGAGGTTGCCGATGCTGGAGCCGAGGAAGAGGACGATCGTCCGTTCGTCGGAGGGCGGAAGATGAGGCCGGAGCAACGCAGCGGGCTCGCGGAAGTCGCCGCAAATGGCGCGGATCGAGAGCTGCGGGTAATCGGTCAAAAGCTCGTGAGCGCTGGCGGTCAGGACGCCTGCATCGACATCGACCGGAATGTATTCGAGAGTGCTTTGCCGGTCCACAATTGCGCTGATGAGGTGACGGGTTTTCTTCGCGCTTCCGCTTCCCAACTCGACGAGACGCACGCGCGGTCCGAAGCCGGCCGCAATCTCCGCCGCTCGTTCGCGCAGAATCTCATCCTCGGCGCGCGTGACGTAATACTCGGGCAGCTCGCAGATGGCCGAGAAAAGAGCCGATCCGAGCGCGTCGTAAAAGTAGTGAGGGAGCAGGAACTTCGGCGATGCCGTGAGTCCGCGCCGGACGTCGGCGGCGAAGCTGGAGACCGGCGCAGCGGCGGCGTGTTGAATCGCGAATCGCTCGCGCGTCACGGGCTGCGCGGGTTCGGCGAGCGATGGATTCATCGGGGCGGGATTGTAGCTTGGATGAGAGGGGATACGGTTTCACGCGGAGGCGCGGAGGGCGCGAAGAAAAACCGCTCCGCGTTTCTCCGCGTCAAACGGTTTTGCTTTTCATCGGACGATGTATCCCGAGGCCCGCAACGCAGACACAGCGTGATCGAGGACGCCATCGCGCACGAGGACGTAATCGGTGTCGTACGTCGAGACGACGAAAAGCGCGACGCCGGCGTCAGCGAGAACGCGGGTGAAGGCGGCGGCGACGCCGGTCTGGTCGAGCGGAAACGGTCCAACCAGCTTCAGGCAACGCCAGCCGCGGTCGGCGACGACGTCGGGGACGTTGCCTTCTTCGCAGACGATTGAAAGCTCTTCACCAGTGCGCGTGATCGAAAGAAAGGATCCGCGCGCCCACGAAGGAACCGCGTCATCCGCATGCAAGCGGACGATGGCGTAGTGACCATCGACGAGCGTGAAGGCTGGACTCGATCCCGGATTCATCCGACCTCATTGCTGGCTCATGCGGCGGACTGCGTCGATGAGCTGCTGCGGTTCGAACGGCTTCTGTACCACGGTTGGGACCTCGCCGGAAAGCGCATCGATGAGCGAGTCGGGTGATGCCGTGAAGAGAATCGAACGCTTGAGCATGGCCGGATCGTTCGTGCGAAAGTGACGGATGACGGTCATGCCGCCTTCGTGCGGCATCATCAGGTCGAGAAGGAGCACGTCGTACGCGGCCTCCTTCAATGCGGCAAGGGCCTGCCGGCCGGTGAGGAAGACATCGACGCGAAAGCCCTCGCGCCCGAGGATCTTGGCGACGAGGCGTTGCATGGAAGGATCGTCTTCGAGAAGGAGAACACGTTTGCGGGTTTTGAAGAACATGGCGTTGGTGGCAGCTCGCGCAAGGACTGCGCCAATGCCGCGGGAGGAGTGATGGTGCGGGGTGCCGGGTTCGAACCAGCGACCCTCTGCGTGTAAAGCAGACGCTCTACCGCTGAGCTAACCCCGCGTGAGGGAGGGGGAGAATAGCATGTGGGGGGAGTGGGGTGTGGGGTGTAGGGTGTGGGAGCTTAAGCACGGGCGCGTGCGTTCGTGACGATCTACCACTCCCCACCCCCGACTCCCCACTCCCTATCGCCGAAATCTCTCCGGCACATCCACCCGTCCCGCCACACGCTGCCACGTCACCGAGCCGCCGCCTTTGTTGCCGAGGCGGAAGTTGCCGCCGATGTCGGAGACGTCCACGCTTCCGGAGCCTTTGTTGCCGATGTGGACGTCGCGCTTGACGTTGCGGATGCCGATCGAGCCGCTGCCGTCGTTGCCGATGTCGACGCTACCTGCGCCGCGCACGTCGATGCTGCCGGAGCCGTCGCTGACACGAACCTCGCCGGAGATGTTCTCGAGTTTGATGTCGCCCGATCCGTCGTGAACAGACAGATTGCCGTTGACGTTGCGGATCGTCATCTCTCCACTCCCATCCGTCACCTCGGATGCGCCAACGTTGTCGATGGTCAGGTCGCCGGATCCATCTTCGACATCCAGCGGAATGGTGTCGGGAACGATGACGTCGAAGTCGAGCTTGGAACTGCCGAACATCTCATTGTCGGGCGTGACGGCTTCGATGCGAATCTCCGAGCCGCTGCGGGTCAGGACGAGTTTCGTGTCGCTGAGCCGGTCGCGGCTGGACGCGCACGCGATGCCGCTGGCGCTGACTTGCGTTGCGCCGCGTCGACCGTTGATGTGAAGCCACCCCGCGCGCCCGATGATGACGATTCGCGTGATGCCGGCAGCCGGCGCGGCCACGTTGCGTTTCTCGCTGACCGAACAATCACCGAAAAGATCAGCCGAGGCGGTGGTGGCGGTGAGGAGGAGAACGAGCGAAACGAGTGTGCGCATGGGTGCTACGTACGATGTTCGATGCGCGGGGTTTCTTGTGCGGGGAGTGGGTTGTGGGGAGTGGGGAGTGGGAGAAGGGCGACGAGTCCAACATTGGCGTTCGCCGTATCTCCCACACCCCACAACCCACCCCCCGTGCCTACCGTCCCCAATACAACGCGTTGAAAACCATCGGATAGGTTGCATGCGTCTGGCCGCGGTGCTGCGGACGGAAGCCGAAGAGGACAATGCGGCCTTTGCCGAATGTCATCGCTACCGCCGCGGCTTTGCGCGTCAGTTTTTCTTCGCCGTTGATCCAGCCAGAGAGGAGGACGTCGCGGGCGTCGTCGGGATACGTCGCCAGCACCCATCGTTGCATCTCATTTCCGGGGGATGTGGTCTCGAATGCGATTGGGTGATCGATGAAGACCGCGGTCTCGTCCGGCATACCGGCCGTGACTGGATGATCGGTGCGGATGTGGACGCGCGCCAGTGAGCCGGGAACGGAGAAATCGTTCGGCGTCGCTTTCGCCAGCACGTTGCGGACAGGGATGTTGAAGTTGTCGATGACATAGTCGCAGCCGGCGTTGAAGGCGATGAGCGTGCCGCCGTTCTCTACGAACGTGCGCAAGGCCTGCGCTCCCTCTTTTTCGAGCGCGCCGCGATTATCCGGCGGCAGTTCATCGACGTACTTCATCGATCCCTCGCCGCCGGCGCGGCGTCCTGTCGCGATCTCCTCTTTGTCGATGTCGGGAATGATGAAGACATCGAGATTCTGCAGCCCGGCTTTGACTTCCTGCGGATGCAGCGACTTCGGCGTGAAGCCGTAGGAATCGAGCAGCCAGCGCGTCCAGCCTTCGTCGAGCGCGCCGCCCCACGGGTTGTAAATGGCGATGCGCGGCTTCGGCTGCGAGGCGTGGCGCTTGACGACTTCCTCCGTCTCCGGCTTGATTGCGGTCACCGGCTTGTACGAAGTCTTCGCCGGCATCACGCCCTTCTCGACGGTGACACCCATCGCCAGCGGCAGCGTCCATGATGCGACGTCGTAAGGGCGGAGAATGTCCTTGCCCGCCTGCAGACGCACCTCGGGATAGCGCTGCGGTTCGAGCAATTCGCCGAGAAATCGCGAATACGGCTGCGCCATCGAGATCCAGTAATCGCCGTTGTCAGCCTGCTGGATCTCAACACCGTGCTCGAGGAGAAGCGCGGCCAGGAACTGCGCGGTCGGCCAGTCGTGCTGATCGTGCGGAATGCGGTACGCCGACGTGCCGCCGAATGCCACCGCCGCGCGGGCGCGCACGGCAACATCGCGCAGAAGGTCTTCGCGGCGGTCGGCGGCGGTCTCGAGAAGAGCGTCCGAGGCGATGCGCTCGTAGTCCATGATGTCGCGCATCCGCCACGTGCCGCCGGCCCACGGATGCGGATGATTGATGGTCGCTTTGTAGTCGATCAGTCCCTTTTGTCCGCCGCGCAGCTCACTTGGATCGATCACGATCGGCGATGCGATGCGTGCCGACGCGGTCTCGAGCAGCAAGCCGGTGATGTTCTTCCACCAGCCGGTGTTGCGCGTGCCGCCGAGCCAGTAGGCATCGAAGGAGAAGCCGTAGATCAGTCCAGCTTTCTCCTGTTGCTCCAGGCGAAAGGCCATGTTGGTGCCGACGAGGTTCGCTTCACGCCAGATGAGCGGATGGACGGTCGGATCGAGCGGATCTGCGAACGGTGGGATGAACATCCGCGGGCCGTCGGTGCCCATCTGATGCTCGTCGACCCAAACCTGCGGATACCACTCGTGATAGACGGCGCGGCTCAACTCCTTCGTCTCGAGCTGCGTGAGCATGAACCAGTCGCGGTTGTTGTCGTGGCCGACGTAATGATGGTAGAGCCACGGCAGCCGGCCACCCTCGTAGCGCGTGCCGAGGTATTTGCGGTAGTAGTCGGTGATCATGATCTGGCCGTCGGGATTGAGCGACGGCACCAGCAGGAGGACGACGTTGTCGAGCCGGCGCTTCGTCTCGGCGTCGTTCGCGGTGGCCAGCGCGTGCGCCCACTCCATCGCCATCTGGCTCGATGCGATCTCGGACGAATGGATGTTGCAGGTGACGAGGACGATCGATTTGCCCTCGCGCGCGAGCTGCGAGATCTGTGTGTCGCTGAGTCCGCGCGGGTCCGCCAGTTTCCGCGCCGTCTCCCGGATCTTCTCCAGGCTCCTCATGTTCCCTTCGGACGTGACGACAGCCATGATGAAGTCTTCGCCGAGTGTGGTCTTGCCGAGCGATTCAACCTTCACGCGCGGCGAAGCGGCGGCGAGCGCGTGAAAGTAAGAAACGATCTGCCGGTAGTCCGCAAGCTTGCGATCGGCCCCAACTTCGAACCCGAGAAACTGGGAGGGCGATTGGATCGCAGCGGTGAGGGTGGTGGAGGCGAGAAGAAGGAGGAGTGCGCAGACGAAGCGTTTCATGCGCGGCGGATTATGGCGGATCGGAGGGCATGAAGGCTCGCAGCTGAGCGAGGAGTAGCGGTACATCAACAGTCGCCGCCTTCCAAACAGCGTCGAAGTCGATGTTCTTGTAGTCGTGAACGAGCCGGCTGCGCATGCCGATGATGTCTTGTCACTCGATCTCCGGGTGCGCTTTCCGCGACTCGTCGCTGACGCGGCGGGCTGCTTCTCCTATGGTCTGGATGAAGTGCATCACGGTAACGCGTAGATTTTCGTCAGCGTCGAATTGCACCCTGGTGACGTTGTCGATTTTCGCCTCGACGCGAAGAGCCAGATCGAGCATGTCGCCAATCGGTACGAGATCGTTACGCTTCGACATATTCGTCCACCGCTTCCTCCATCACGTCTTTGATCATCCAGCGACTGAGCTCATTCGACGTGCTTAGGTCCACCTTGCGGCCGAAGATCGTCGCTAACTCGTCTTCCGCGCTGACGATCGCCCATCCAGGCGTCTGACCGGGCCGGAACTCCACCAACACATCCACATCGCTGCGCGCTGGATCGAAGTCGTCCCGTACCACCGATCCGAAGAACGATAGCCGCCGCACGCCCCACTTCCGGCAGAACGCCGCGATGGCCTCGTGAGGGATCGGGATCGCGAGCTCGCGGGTCGTGGCCATGAATGCAATTCTAAATGAGAAGCATCGCTGTCATTTCGAATCGGCGGAACCGCGGGGGCGGAAGGGCGGGGGGAGCGGTGGAGCGCGATGAGAAATCCCCTTCCTACGCAACGGTCATCG
>DATAMS010000508.1:0-2656 GCA_036260495.1 Thermoanaerobaculia bacterium | reverse complement strand
CTTCGGTCTCACCCGCATCGAACGTCTTCTTCGGCGTCGTGGCCATCCTCTTCTTCGCCGTGGCCATGCACTGCGTCCGCCACCGGCACATGTTCATCGAGACCACCAATCTCCGTGAACTGCTCGACACGCGCGTCGATCGGACGAGCCGCCCCATCGGCGGCGTGGCGTTCGATTCGTAGATTACAATTCGGCGCATCCCACTCGGAGACCTCCATGAACTTGCGTGTTGCGGCCGCGATCGCGGTCCTGTGTTTTCTTTCTGCGTTCGAAGCCAGCGCCGCCGATCTGTTGAGCGATCTGCGCACGCCAACGATCGGGGCACCAGTCACGGTGGACAACGTCGCGCTCACGATCGGTCATCTGAAGTTGACGATGGCGAACGGATCGGCGGCAACGCTCAGCGCAGCCGGCGAGCCAGTGGGCCTCTTCTTCAAAGGCGCAGGCCGGTTCGAATATGTGGCCGAGGCGACTGAGATGCCGGTGGTGACGCGGAATGTGAAGAGCGACTCGCACGCCACTCTCGCCGGCTCCACGATCAGCGAAGACGTTACCGAAGCGATGGTATTGATGGCCGGCGCCGCTGGCCCCGAGCTCGGCACCACGACCGCGGAAGCATCGCTGGCGGATGACCTCAAGTCTCATCAGGCTGCCTTCAGACTTGCGCAGATCGAACCGGGGCACCATCTGATCGCGGCACAGAAACTGGGGCTGCCGGGAGCGGCGGCATACATCGAGATCGTCACACCGAAAGACAAACTGGTCTACCGCTACGACTCGGCTGACCTGCAGGAAGAATCGCTGACGTCGGTGCATATCTGGAACAGCTATGTGTCCGACAAAACCCTTAGCGCCTATCTCTTTCCGACGACCCTGTCCTCGCAGCCGGTCGGACGTGATGTGCGTGCGTACGCGAGGCCGGCGTTTACGATCACCGCCCTCGACTACTCCCTCACCACCGACGGCGATAACGCGAAGCTGGAGATGACGGAGACGATCGCGCCACGCTTCGGTGGCCAAAGGGCGTTCCGCTTCAACCTCGATAGCGAGCTGTTCGTCGTCGCCAATAAACCAGCGCGGAGAATCAACGTCCGGTCTGTTTCCGACGACCAGGGAAAGGCCCTTTCCTTCGCGCACGAAAACGACAATCTCCTCGTCGTGCTGCCCGCGGCAGCGACACAGCCGTTCAAGCTGAAGTTCGTGATCGACGGCGACTTTCTGGTCCGCGAGGAAGGCGACAACGCCTGGCAACTCGTCAACTTCTCCTGGTATCCGAAGTCGCGCAACTGGGCCGGAAACTTCTCCACGGTCCACTCGCTGATCAAGGTCAGAAAGCCGTTCATCCCGATCGCGCAGGGAACCTTGATCGCTCGGAAAGAAGAGGGCGACTACAACGTCGCCGAGAACGTCGTCGACAAGCCGATCACGTTTCCGATCGTCGAAGGCGGCAAGTACCACATCTTCGAAGAGAAGCGGAACGATCGAATCGTTCGCGTCGCCACGTACGGAATCGCCAGTGAGAAGGCTGCCAAGACCCTCATCGGTCTGACATTCGGCTTCATCGACTACTACGAATACTTCCTCGGGCCGTTCCCATGGAAGGAGTTCAACATCATCCAGGTGAATACCTACGGCTACGGCCAGGCGCCCGACGCCACGATGTTCATCACCAACGAGGCCTTCAACCCGCTCAAACCCTCGGACGACGGCTACACGATTTCCGCCGAGCAGTACTTCTCGCAGGGAATCAACGAGCGCATCGCCCACGAGATCGCGCATCAATATTGGGGATCCGCCGTGAAGATGCCGAGTCCGGAAGAGCAGTGGATCACGGAGACGTTCGCCGAATACTCGGCCGGGTTGCTGCTGAAAAAGTTCAAAGGCGATGCGGTCTTCAACCGCATGATCAATAGCTGGCGCGCGCAGGCAGGCCAGGCTGCGGCGATCGCACCCATTCCGTTTGCGAATCGGATCGGTGGAGATCAATTCAGGGCTCGGGCGGCGAGGACGCAACTTCTTTATGACAAAGGCCCTGTGCTGCTCGCAGCGATTCACAAGCAACTCGGCGATGAAAAGTTCCTCACATTCCTGAAGTCGTACACGAAGTCGTTCCAGGGAAAATTCGGAACCACCGCGGACGTCGCCGGCCTCCTCGGGTTCATGACCAAGCAGGACTGGAAGCCGTTCTTCGATCAGTACTATTGGGGTCTGGCGATGCCGCAGTAATATCAGGACTCGCCGAGGCGCAAATGGGAACGATGGAAGCGATTGTCATCACGATCGTGGTCCTCGCGTACTGCGCCATCGTCCTCTGGCCGGCGATGCAGGCTCTCCGACGTCCCGGCTACTCGCCGTGGCCGGCTGTCGGTGCCGCTGCACTCTTAGTGCCGGTGTTTGCGACGGCTGCCTGGGCGCAGGAGCCGGCAGATCTGGCTCTCCGTGCGCGCGCCGACGCGCTGGCTGCGACGGCGCTCTCTTCTCCCCTTGCCGGAATCTCGGTCGCTGTCGCCCGCAATGGGCAGATCGTTCTCGCACGCGGTTACGGGATGGCTGATCTGAGCCACGGCGTCGCCGTAACTCCCGAAACGGTTTTTCACATCGACTCGATCTCCAAGAACATCCTGGCGGGCGTCGTGTTGAAGCTGGTCGACGATGG
>DATAMS010000485.1:0-4189 GCA_036260495.1 Thermoanaerobaculia bacterium | reverse complement strand
CACCGGAGACGACTGGTGCTACAGCGCGCGCCGTAAAAACAGCCGGCCCCGGGCCACCGAGATCTTGCGAAACCTGTTCGTCCCGCACGTGATGTCTCGAGTTTCGCTGACGTGATCAGAAGCGCCAGCCGAGTCCGGCGGAAAGGCGGCGCGAGCTTCCTTCGTCGAAGTCGCCGTCATGCACGCGGATCGAACCGAGCGGTTGCACAATTTCCGATTGCCGCCGATTGAAGAGAGCGCGTGCTTCCAGGTCGATACCCAGGTGCCGGGTGAGAGCGAAGGTCAATCCTCCGGCAAGCTCTGGGCGCCAGTTGTCGTGACCGGCAACGCGAATGTAACGCGCACCAGCACCGACGAATGGCTTCAGCGAGGAATCGCCGAAGTGAAAACGCGCCGTTCCATCGACAGGGTGTATGCGTTCGAACTTCGTAAAGGGCAGCCCGGAGGACGTGAAGGTCGTGGCGATTGTCGGTTCCGACGAAACGGCCAGTTGCCAGGACAGGTTCGGCCTTGAAAAATACTCGATCGCACCGCCATACGCGCGATCGTGACCGGGATAATTAAACTGGGCCTCAGGTGTGTCTGACGGATTGACGACGAATGCGGAAAGACGAACTGCACCAATATTCTGTGCGAATGCGGTTGTTGCTGAAAGAAGCAGGACAACGGAACCGGCTACGAGAAGTTGTCGCATCGAAAAGAACCTCCGCACAATGGGACGCGGCCAGTGACGTGAGGTTCTGTTGTCATCTGCAAATGCACATTTCCTGGCTGGAAGAGTCGAGACACCGCGTGGATCAACGGGCTTCCAGCAACAGTCTCACCCCGGCGGCAAACCGAAGTTTGCGCTCCATGACCAGAACGAGCTCGCCGGCACTACCGCGTGACGGTTAGAAACGCAGGCTCAATCCGACCGACGCCTTGAAATAGGGATCGGCGACGTACGGACGGCGGTTCGCGATAATCTGCTTCACGTCGAAGCGCAGCCCCAGTGCCGGATTGAACTGCAACGTGATGCCGCCCGAGATCTCCGGATCGACCGATTTCTCGGTGAAACGATGACTGGCAGAAGGGCCACTAAAATGGAGTGAGTCGCTGACATAGCGCGCTCCGACGCCCAGATACGGCTTCCACCGGCCATTGGTAAGGAAGTGATACGAAACGTTGGCGTCGATCGGATAGAGGCGATCCGAGTACGTGTTCACCGAGGGCGCGCCCGTGGGACCGAGATATGTGATCACGCGCTCTGCGTGCTGACTCGTCACCGCCAGTTCCGCCGAGAACCGGTCGTTGAACATGTGGTCGAGCGCCAGCCCGAAGTCGGCATCGAAACTGGATCCGCTCGAGTTCGAAGTAAAGGTTGCGTCCGACACGAACAGCGTCAGCGCATTCGAACGATTGGGCCGCTGCGCATACAGCGGCGCGACGACGAACAAAAACGAAACCATAGCAAGGATGCTCTTGCGCATGAATCCTCCCTTTTGTTGTGTATCCAAACCTTCGACGACGGATGGGCCCGCAAGTTTCATCAGTTCCACTGCCGATCATCAAATCTATCCGCGCGTCATCGAGCCCGGGCGATTGATACGAAGGTCATATCCGTTCCACGATCATCGCTGCCGCCTCGCCGCCACCAATGCAAATGGCGACCATGCCGCGCTTCACGTTCCGGCTCTCCATCGCATGAAGCAGTGTGACGAGGATGCGCGAGCCGCTGGAGCCGATCGGATGTCCGAGCGCGACCGCTCCGCCGAACACATTCATCTTCTCGTGCGGGATGTTGGCGTCTTTCATCGCCGCCATCGCTACGACCGCAAACGCTTCGTTCACTTCGAACAGATCGATGTCGCCGACGGTCATGCCGGCGCGTTTGAGAGCGATCTCGATCGCCTTCGCCGGCGCGGTCGTGAACCATTCCGGCTCGTGCGCCGCCGTGGCCTGGGCGATGATGCGCGCCATCGGCTTGCGGCCGTGTTTCTTCGCCCACTCGGCGGAGGAAATGATGAGCGCCGAGGCACCATCGTTGATCTTGGAGGCATTCGCGGCGGTCACCGTGCCGCCCTCTTTCTGGAACGCGGGCTTGAGCGATCCCATCTTGTCGAGCGGCGCCGCGAACGGTTCTTCGTCATCAGAAACAGTCGTCGTCCCCTTCTTCGATTGCAGCTCGACGACCGCGATCTCTTTCTTGAACTGGCCGCCGCGAACGGCCTCCTGCGCGCGGCGGTACGACTCGCGCGAAAAATCGTCCTGCGCCTCGCGCGTGAACGCGTACTTCGCCGCGCAGAGCTCCGCGCAGTTGCCCATGTGTTTGTCGCCGTACGGGTCCCAGAGTCCGTCGTGGATCATGAGGTCGACCAGCTTGCCGTTGCCCATGCGGTAACCGCTGCGCGCTTGCGGCAACGCGTACGGCGCGTTCGACATCGACTCCATGCCGCCGGCGACGGCCACTTCGTATTCATCGCAGCGAATGTCGTTCGCCGCATACATCACGGCCTTGAGTCCTGAGCCGCAGACCTTGTTCACGGTGACTGCGCCGGCGCTGACCGGAATGCCTGCGCCGATGCCCGCCTGCCGCGCCGGCGCCTGACCGATTGCCGCCTGCAGGACGTTGCCCATGATGACTTGTTCGATCTGATCCGCGGTTACGCCCGAGCTCTCGAGCGCACCTTTGATGGCGATCGATCCGAGCTTCGGCGCGGCCAGCGACGAGAGTGTTCCCTGAAACGATCCGATCGGCGTACGTGCGCCGCCGAGGATGACGATGTCTTTCAACTTGAGGCTCCTTGCGGGGTGAATGAGTCGATTAGTAGATTAGTAGATCAGTGATTCGGGATCAGGCAAGTGCAACACAGTGATCGGTGACGCGTGCATCAGTGGTTCGTGATCGTTAATGATTAATGATCAGCAGTCCTCTTCCAGTGCGGCTCCGCGTCGATCTGAAACCTCATCCACGAATCCACTAATCCACTCCCCACTCCCGACACCCCACACCCACTGATATGATCCACCGCCCGATAGGAGTTATTTTATGTCGATCTCCGCAATCACGGACCGGCGCGTCCACATCCAGGCCGGCGACGTCCACAACGTGCTCTCGCGGCACATGCTCGCCGACGGCTACGAAGTCGTCATGGATCTGCCGCGCTCGAAAGGCTCGTGGCTTTTCGATGCGCGCCGCGGCCGCTCTGTCCTCGATTTCTTCACCAACTTCGCGTCCTGCCCGATCGGCTACAACCATCCGCGGCTCGACAATCCCGAGTTTCGCGACCGCATCGCCACCGCCGCGATCAACAAACCCGCGAACTCCGACATCTACACCACCTACATGGCGGAGTTCGTCGAGACGTTCGCGCGCCTGGCCGTTCCCCCCTCCCTCAACAAGCACATGTTCTTCATCGAAGGCGGCGCCCTCGGCGTCGAGAACGCGCTCAAGTCGGCGATGGACTGGAAGATCCGCAAGAATCTTCGCAAAGGGATCGCAGACCGCGGCACGCAGATCATGCATCTGCGCGAAGCGTTTCACGGCCGCACCGGCTACACGCTGTCGCTGACGAATACCGATCCGCGCAAGACGCAGTACTTCCCGAAATTCGACTGGCCGCGCATCGACAACCCCAAGCTGCGTTTTCCAATCGACGATGATGTGGAGCAGCGGGAACAGGCGTCACTCGCACAGGCGAAACAGTTTCTCGCCGATCGCAAAGACGAGATCGCCGCGTTCATCATGGAGCCGGTGCAGGGCGAGGGTGGCGACAATCATTTTCGCCCCGAGTACTTCCGCGCCATCCGCCAGCTCTGTGATGAGAACGATATGCTCCTCATCTTCGACGAAGTGCAATCGGGCGTCGGCCTGACCGGAAAGATGTGGGCATTCCAGCACTACGGCATCGAGCCCGACATGATTTGCTTCGGCAAGAAGACGCAGGTCTGCGGCTGCCTTGTGGGACCGCTGGTCGACCGCGAGCCCGAGAACGTCTTCAAGGTCTCCTCGCGCATCAACTCCACGTGGGGCGGCTCGCTCGTGGACATGGTGCGCGCGGCGCGCTACCTCGAGATCATCGAAGCGGAACGGCTCGTCGACAACGCCCGCGTGGTGGGCGACCATCTGCTCCTCGGGCTGCGCGGGCTCGAGAAGGAGCTGGGGGGCCTGGTCACGAACGCCCGCGGGCGAGGGCTCATGATCGCCTTC
>DATAMS010000463.1:0-2624 GCA_036260495.1 Thermoanaerobaculia bacterium | reverse complement strand
TCGAAGCTACCGTTGGCGTACAGCGAAAACCTCATCGGGATCGCGATTGTCGTGCTGCCGTTTCACCTTGCCGGGCTGCCGCCGCTTGCGGTCTACAACATCGCCATGCTGCTCGGCATCGCCATCTCCGCGTATGCCGGCTATCTCCTGGCGCGGATCGCGACGGGGAAGACCGCGGCATCGGCAATCGCGGGACTGTTGTATGGATTCGTTCCCTACAAACTCGGACACCTCGCGCATGTGCAAATCATCTGGAGCGCAACGCCGGCGTTGCTGCTCGCGACCTTGATTCTGTATCGCCGCACGCCTTCGAAAAAACATGCTGCGCTCGTGGCGATTGCCTTCGCGCTGAGCGCCATCATCAACATCTACCTTTTCCTTTTCGGCGCCGTGGCATTGGCGCTGACGCTTGTCCTGATCGCGATCACGGAAACGCGCGACCGGCGTTTCTGGCTGACGATTCTGGCCGCGCTGGCGATCGCGGGCCTGGTCATCTTGCCAGTGCTGATGCCGTACGCGATTGTGGCGAAGGCGTACGACATGCGCCGCGGCGATGGCGAAACGCTCGGCGCCTCGGCGATGCCGATCGACTGGCTCGTGCCCTCAACGAACAGCGCGGTTTACGGAAATGCCGTTCCGGACGCATGGCATCACAGCGAACGTGAGCTGTTTCCGGGGTTGCTGTTGATCGCGCTGACGATCGCCGCATTTGCGCGGAAGCGTCGCGATCCCGAGGCTGCAAATGAATCACATCGGTACCACTTTCGATGGCTCGACGGGCTGATCGTTTTGCTCATCATCGCCACTGCGATCGGTCTCGCATTTCATTTATCGACGATTCCGATGGCGCTGCTCGTCATCGCAATCGTTGCGCGACTGCCGTTGCGCGATTGGATGGCCCGCTCGCGCTTTCCGATCGAACTGTGGATCGCCGCGCTCTGGATCGTCATCGGAGTCGTCGGCTCTTTCGGACTGCACGCGTTCTTTCACTCGATCCTCTTTCACGACGTTCCCGGCTTCCGCGCCACGCGGGCGCCCGCGCGATGGGCGCTCATCGCATACGCAGGCCTGACAGCCGCGTCGGCTGTAGCGCTCGCACGCATGCGGACGCGAACGCTGATCGTGCTCGCGCTTCTTGCCACCGTCGATGTCTGGCCGCGCATTCGCTGGGAGCTTGCGGTGAGCGATCCGGCCCCTTTCGATCGCTGGCTTGCCGCGACGCACGCCGGCCCGCTCATCGAGCTGCCACTCCGCAACGATCTCGAATATCGCTACCTGCTCGGCGCCGCATCGCACCACGTTCCGCTATTCAACGGCATCTCCGGATTCGAACCGCCGCTGCATCGCCGCCTACGCACCGAGCCGCTCGGCGAAACGACGTTCGATCTGTTGGAGAAAAATGGATGCCGCTTCGTCCTCATCCACATCGATTCGTTCAGTCCACTTCCCGGTATCGCCTTTGACTGGATCCGGCGCGGACTCGATGAAGGCCGGCTCGTCTTCGTCCGCCGCTTCGATCACGAAGCGAACGGCGACTGGCTCTTCGCACTGCGACGCGGACCGCGTGCTGTGCCCAATGAAGAGTTGCAGCGGCTTCTCGACGGAAAGCCGGCGTACAACAACGCGACGTTCGGACGCGTCGACCAGCCGCGCTACAACAGCACGATTATCGGTCCGCTCGACGTCTCGGGATGGGCGTTGTCGCCTGCGGGCGTTGCCGAAGTCGATGTGCTGATTGATAGTGGCCGCATGCGAATCGTCGCAGCGCGTGCGCCGAATGCGCAGCTCAGCGCCATGTATCCGATGTATCCGAAGACGACGCTTCCGTCGTTTTCGGCGCACATCGAGCGTCGTCCTGGCGGCGTGCCGGAGAAAACGGACGTGCAAGTTGCGATCGTCGACGGCGCGGGACACGTCACGCGAATGCCGGACTTGTTGATCACCTGGCGAAAGTAGCAAGACGTCTCACGCGAAGACGCGAAGGCGCGAAGAAACAAGCCAGGGACGGATGCTGCTCTACTTGCTCTTCCCGTCTTCGCGTCTTCGCGTGAGTCTCAGTTAGCCGCGGGAGGATTGAATTCCCATTCTTCGTCCAGTACCTGCGGCCACTTCCATCGCGCTTCGGCGATCTCCTCATCGATAATGTTGCGCTCCGGCGCGTCATCGAGCTGCGGCACCGACCAGTTGGCCATCCACAGCGGCGAAACGTAGGGAAGCACTGTGATCTGATCGAGGCGATAGGGCAACCGGCGTGCGGCGAAGCGCTCGTTGAGATGGTTGATGACATCGCGGGCGGTGGGGATCTGCACGCGGCGAGTCTACGACGATGGGTGTGGCGAAGGTAGCGCCCGGGCGTTGCAAGATGTATCGCCAGCGGTCCCTTGGTTGTTCTTTTGTAAAAACGCCGGGTCAATCGTAGGCTTTGCTTCGGTGACGGATCGCTCCGACGTCAACGACACGCTGGCGATCGTCGATCTCGTAGAGTACCCGCCAGTCGCCGACGGTGAGCTTGTACTCAGCCACGGAGTTTGTCTTGCTTCACAAGGCGCTCTTCTACTGCCTCGAATGACTCCCGCGGTTCCTTCTTACGCTCTTCGAGTGTGAGGGCGTCGTAGAAGTCTTCC
>DATAMS010000456.1:0-9420 GCA_036260495.1 Thermoanaerobaculia bacterium | reverse complement strand
GCGGGCCACTTGCAGGGCGGCGACGGCGTCGGTGAGTTCGCGATGGGCGAAATCGGCGGCGATCAGGACCATGCTGAATCCGAGGAGCACGGAGGCGAGGAGATCGGCGAGCGATGAGGAGTCGAGATAAGGAACCGTGATTCCGTTGCGCGCCATCGCGTAAAGAGGAATGTACGCGGCGTAGAGGATCGCCATCATCGCCAGCGAGATCCGCATCATCTGCCAGCCGACGGTCCGCGGAGTGATGCGGCCAATGAGCACGAAACAGAAGATGGCCACGACGCTGACGATGCCCGCTTCGATCATGAAGAGTGCGCCAAAATCGGGAGCGGCGACGACGATCAGGATCGCCGCGGCCAGCGCCATCGGCGTGGCGTAGCCGAGGAGCTTGAGCGGGAAGGGATTGTCGACGAGGTCGCGGCAACCGGCGAATAGCAGCGCCAGGAAGACCCATTGCGCGAGAATGTAGACCAGCCACCAGGGCAGCGGATTCGACGTGGTGATGTAGACGCGCACGGCCACGATGGCGCAGAACAGCGACACGAACGCCAGCGCCCAGCGCTTCATATACGCCCAGCCGAAGGTCCGCGCGATCTGACCGAGAACGAGCGCGAGCAACAGCGTCCCGATCGCCTGGAAGGTCACGGCGACGGGCGAGAAATCGAGGACCGGCGAAGACATTTTGTTTTTTGAGAAGCGGAATGTTGAATGTTGGATGTTGGATGTTCGATGTTGAATGGACGGCGAGCCCGCGCTGGTTTTCCTATCGAATTTCAAGCCGCCCTGTCAGTTACCGCTCGACGCTTTCAACGGCCTTTCATTCAACATGCAACACCCAACACCCAACACCCAACATCCAACATTCAACATTCGCTTTGTTGTAACGAGCATCACTCGTCGCTCATTGTGAACCCAGTCACCCCAATCGGCACAACGCCTTCCTTGGGCGTAGCGCCGCGCGAACGGCTGGCATTGATCTTTGCCTCACCGGCAGGGGCGACTGGCGTGACGCGCGTCGTCATCTGGGCGCGGGCACTGGCGAGATAGACCTTGATGCCTTTTTCCGCGTAGATGCGCTCGATCTCAGCCTCGTCGGCATCGATGACGATGTAGTCGTCGACACGGCTGGAGTAGATCGCGAACTTGCCGTTCGCCTGCTTGTCGATGCGCCAGGACATGGTGAATAGAGTAGTGGATTTCGCAGACAGTCCGGCTGCCGGACAAATTGGACGACACGTCATTTCCCGTAACGCACGCCCACCCTCACGGTGCGCGGCGTTCCCAGCGTGATCACAGGCGTGGCGCTGACTTCGACACGGCGGTTGGTCGCGTTTTCGATTGCGAACGTGGCGTCGAGGTGAGGCGCGATCGGATGTGAGGCGAAGAGCCCGGCGACGGCGTAACTGTGCAGCGGAAACTGATTGACGTCGTCATCGAACTGCATTGACGACCAGCGCGCCTGGATACCGGCGGTGCCG
Organism: Thermoanaerobaculia bacterium; assembly: GCA_036260495.1. GTDB lineage: Bacteria > Acidobacteriota > Thermoanaerobaculia > Gp7-AA8 > Gp7-AA8 > JADGNZ01. The sequence goes on along the minus strand of DATAMS010000456.1, from coordinate 7,942 downwards.
CGTGCTCCGTTGAATGCGAGTTGCGCCGTCGCCGAGTTGCGCGGCACTTGCGGCAGCCGTTTGCCGGCGATATCGCCGGACGTGACGCGCGCATCGGAGAAGAGATAGCCGGCCGACAACCGCCAGCGCGGCGACAGCCATTGCTCCGCTTCCAGCTCGGCGCCGCGGGAACGGCTGTTGCCGAGGTTGCGGCGCTGGCGGGTGATGAGCGAGGGAGTCGTGGAGAGCGTGACGTTGGCAATCGTGTCATCGGTCGTCATCGAGAACATCGTCAAGCGCAACGGACCGCTGCGCGCGCCAATCTCGAACGCGGAGAGACGCTCAGGACCGAGCGACTCATTCGCGAGCGTTTGCACGTTGCCGGCGCGGAACGCGCGATAGAGCTCGTTGAGCGTCGGGGCGCGGAAAGCGCGATACACGGCGGCGGTAAGCGTGAGGCGGTCCGAAGCACGGACGAGCAACGACAGGCGCGGGCTCCACGCGTCGTCGCTGCGATTGGCGAGCTTCGTTCCGTTTCGCTCCGCGTCGAAGTTGCGCCACGAGTCGAATCGGATGCCGCCAGCCAATGTGACAGGCGTAGAAAGCGTGGCTACGTCTTGCAGATAGACCGCGCCATCATCCTGACGGCCCGCGACGCGCGACGGCGTGACCTTGCCGTTGATGGCGTACTGCAGCTCATCACTCGCGCCGCGCACCTGCCGTGCGTCGGCGCCGGCCACGATGACATTCCTGCCGAAACCGGCGAGCCACTGCAGCGATCCGCCGCGTCCCGACGACGGCACGCGCTGATCGACGGTGAGACGTTCGCTGTTGCGATCTGCGGCAATCGCGGAAAACGTCTGGTGGTAGTCCTGATCGCTGTCGTATGCGCGAACGACGACCGAGCCTGGTCCGGCAGTGATGTCCGATCCGATCGCGATCTGGCGGATGGCGGTGTCGTTGATCTGCAGCGGCGTGCCGTTGTTTCGCGATTCCGCGTAATGCGACAAACGCACGAACGATCCGTTGCGGCGCAGCGTGGCGTCGATCGTCGTGTCGCGCGTGTCCGCTTTCACATCGACCGCACCGCGCTGCGGCGTCGCGACGAGAATGTATCCGGCCGTCGTCAGCCAGCCGGCGGCGATGCTTCCGCTCCAGTCGCCGCGTTTGATCGATGCGAACAGCGACGATGTTCCGGTGCGCTCGTTTCCACCGCTTGCGTCGAACGCGACATCCTCCGACGCCGTCCCACGGCGGATGAACTGCACGACGCCACCCATCGCGCCGCTTCCGTAGAGATCCGAAGCACCGCCGCGCACGACTTCAATCTGCGCGATCGCTTCTCGCGGCACGCGGCCCCAGTAGACCCAGCCTCCGAACGGATCGTTCAGCGGGATTCCGTCGTCGAGCACGAGCGCACGCGAGGCGCCGCTCGCTCCGATGCCGCGTAGCGACACGCCCTGCGAGGTCGGATTGGCGCTGCGGCTTCCCGATCGCCGGAAGAGCGTGAATCCCGGCACCTGGCGCAGCGCATCATCGGTGGTCGCTGCCGCAGTGGACGCCAGCGACTGGCGCGAGATCACGACGACGCTCGCCGGCGTGTCGCCCAGACGCGCCGGCATATTCGTGGCGGTGACCACGATCGTGTCCGCAGCCCGAGGCGGTGCGGACGCGGACGGATCGTCGATCGCGAGAAAAAACAACGCCAGCAGCGGCAGCATCACGCGATCCAGTGTGACCCAATTCGCATCGCCGCCGCATCACGGCAGTTGGATCGTCGTGGTCTCTCCCGCGGTGATCGTGACCGGCACTGAACTGACGACGGCGCCGCTGTTGTCGAGCACGGACAACATGTACGACCCGGGCGGAACGGTCGGATAGGGTCCGTTGGTCCCCGGGCGAATCGGACCGGGAAAGCGCGTCCCGATCGCTTCGAGCCGCACCACCTGTGCGCTCTTCGCCTGGATGATCAGTTGACCGCCATGCACGAGCGTAATCGGTACGTCGGCCGGCGGTGTCGTGAAGTTGACGGTCTTGCCGACGTAGAAGCGCGCGAAGGTTGCAGCGACGTAGCTGCCCGGCTTCAACCAGGTTTTGAGGACACCGGGTTCCACGCGTTGGGCCTGTGCCTGATTCGTGTGCTGCTCGTTAGCGACCATGATCGATGCATCCACGGGTGCTCCCGTGACGGAGTCAGTGACATGGAACGTCACGGACGGCGCCTGCTCGAGCCGTACTTCGACCTCGGGCGCGCTACCACCCGAAACGGTGACTTGCTGCGTAGCGACGGAGTACGGCTCGCGCGTCGCCCGCAATTCGTAGACTGCGTCGACGAGAGCATCGATCGCAAAGTGACCCTCCGAGTCGGTCGTGGCCGAGCCGCTGGCCTGCACGGTGCGCGCGAACGCTAGTACCTGCGCGTTCGCCAGCGGAGCGCCGGTGGCGGCGTCGACGACATGGCCTCGCAGCATCGCGCCGCGGACGTCGACGTCGAACGTGCCGCTGCCGCTGGCGGTGTAGGCCGTCTGGTAGTTGATGTTCGATCCGTTGATGCGTACGTTGTAGTCGCCGGGCATCAGTAAGGTGACCACGTAGCTGCCGTCCGCGGAGATCATTCCGTTGCCACCGGCCTGGGGCATTTGGGCGGCCGCGATTTTCTGCGCTGTTGGCGGAGTCGGAAAGAAACTGATGCTGCCCATCGAGACGACCGCGCCCGCATGCGTCACGTGACCGCTGATGGTGATGCCTTCGTTGAAATTGAGCTCCACCGGCGGAGCAGCGCCATTTTCCACGACGATGTTTTTCGGTAGCGCAGTGCGGCTCCTTCCGGGCGCGGAAAGAAACGCATCCACCCGGACGCGGCCATCCGGAATGCCCCGCAGCGTAAAGTTTCCCGCTGAATCGACCGGTGTCTGGTTGCGTGACGTGTTCCCGGCCGCTGCCACGACGACCTGCGTCAAATCTTCGGGCGGCAGACCGGTCACGCGTCCGGTGATCGTAGCGCCGTGATCGAGCGCGAAGGTGAGCGGCTGGCTCTGCGGAACGGTGACGTCGTTCACATCCTCGCTGACGTAACCTTCCTTCCGAGCGGTGAGGTGATAGCTGCCGTTTGCGAGGCCCTGCATGACGAAGCTGCCATCGAGATCCGTCTGCACCATGTTGCTCGGCATGCCGCGGTCACCTGCGATCGCGATGTTGGCGCCAGGAATGTTGTGACCGGCGCGGTCGGTGACGCGGCCGCGAATCTCGGCGCCATGATCCAGCTCCACGTCGAGACGCAGATCCTTCCCCGCCGTGACCTCGACCGTTTTGTGCAGCACGATGAATCCCGTTCTCTGGAACTGAATCGAGCGCTCGCCTTCAGCAACGCCATCGAGTGTGTAGTTCCCATCGGCGTCGGTGGTCAGGCCGCCGAAAAACGGCATTCGATTCGCGGTGAGCGATACCTGCACTCCGGCCACGGGCGCGCCGCCTGAGGTGACGCGTCCGGTGATGCTGGCACCGCGATCGAGTTGCACGTCGATCCCACTCACCGTCTTGGACTCCTCGGCAGTGATATCGCTTCGTGTGGCCGTGACATAGCCGGTAGCGGTGACGGAGATTTGCGCCGTTCCCGGCGGCACGTTGTCGATCGCGTAGCTGCCGTCGTCCGCATGCACCTGTTGCGGCGTGGCCGAGGGTCCCGGCCTGCCTCGCGATGGAAGCGAGACCGTGAAATCAGTGACCGGCTGCTTCGTCCCTCGATCGACGACGCGTCCTTCGATTCGCGCGCCGTGCGGCATCGTGATCGTCAAATTCTTTGCCGGTGCGGTGACCGGAACCGGAGCGGATGTCATGTGCCTGTCGGACGAAACCGCCGTGAGGGTTGTGGCACCCGAGGCGATGCCGGCGAGCGTGAAGGAACCGTCGGAATCCGTCGTTGCGTTTCGCGGCGCGAGCTGCGACCGCGGCATCTCGATGGTGGCGCCGGCGACCGGCGTGCCATCCGAATGAACAACGCGCCCGGTGATCGTGACGCCACGATCGACTTCGACGACGACCGGCTCGGAGCGCGCGGTCAAAGCAACGCTGGGAACCCGCTTCGGCGCAACCTCATCGCCCGTCACGAAGACGGAATGCGGACCCTCGGATGTCCGGAAGACAACCGAGCCATCGGCCCCGGTGCGGCGGCAATCCTGACGCGACGGATCGTCGCACTCGGCAGGAGAGAAAAAGCCTTGCTGCCCGCCGTCGCCGATTCGGGTCAGATCTACGTAGGCGTGTTCCACGGGTTGATGCTGCCGGTCGCGCACGCGCACCGGAATCGTGAATCCGCGCACCAGCGTGATCATGATGTCGTTTCGCGTTTCGCCGGGCTGCCACTTGCGTGCTTCCACCATCCCGCCCGCGTAACCGTGCTTTCTCGCGTAAATCGGCAGCGCAAACGGAGTCGCTGAGGTCATCACGCGAACTGAAAACTCGCCCGCCGCATTCGTGAGCGTGCTCGGACGCCGCGGGCCGTTGGTCACCGGCGAAGTCACCACCGCGCTCGCAACTGGCTTCTTTTCTTCGTCAATCACGCGGCCACGCGCCCGGGCGTACGGCAAGGCTGAAAATGAGCGCGTCAGAACATGCGGCACGACGACGGCGGCGGACGCGATCCCGTACGATGGATGCGCTCCTTCGATTTGATACGAGTGCGCAAGCAGTGGGCCGAAAGTGAATCTGCCCTTCGCGTCGCTGACCGACATTGCCACCGAGTCCGTGCCTTCGTTCAACGACATCCGCGCGCCAGCCACGGCTGCGCCGCTCAACGAGTCGCGAATCGTGCCATTGAACGTGTCGCCTCTACCCAGGCGAATTTCGACCGCTCCCGCTTTTGGCGGCCGCGTGGCTGCACCGATCTCGCTTCCGTGCGATGCCCTGACCGACTGCCAATTCTCGGGAGCATGCACGACGACGAACGTGCCGTCGGCCGCCGATTCCGCCAGCGGCCAGCCGTTGATCGAAACGATCGCATGCGGCACCGGCCCCGCGGCGTTCACGACCTTGCCGCGAACAGTCACCCCGGCAGAAAGTTTGATCTCGTACGTCCTCGAGACCACGCCCCCCATGTCGCGGCGCGATCCGATCGCGAAATCGGGATGGATGACGGAGACTGAGCCGATACCGAACGCAGGAGTCTCGCCCGCAGCATCCGTCTTTCGCACCTCGGTTCCCGACGCAACGATCGCGTTCGCGACCGGCTTGCCTGCGCTCGTCACGCGAAACTTCGACACCGGCTCCGCGCCGAGTTGAACGACGCCGATGTCGTCGCCGTCGACGGTTGCGATGGCAGTGCGTGGGTGGCCGGGCGCCTCGATCTCGAGATCGGCAGCAGGCGATGACTTGAGGTCGATCGTAAACGAGCCGCTATCCGACGATTGGGCTGTTGCGCCCGGCTCGCGATCGACCTTCCCGGCCACGAGGCGCGCGCGCATCGCGGCGGAATCCTCGGGGACGAACGCGCGGATGGTAGCGCTGGCGACCGGCTTTCCATCCAGATCGACGATCGTGCCGGTGATCGCGGCACGTGCAATCGTCGATGACGAACCTACGAAAAGAGCGGCGAGAGCGAGGCGAGCGAGTTTGCGCATACCGATCGGACGAATGATCATGAAAGACGTTCCACGATGGTTGTGTGTCCATGCGCCGCGGCAAGGTCGGCGGGCGTTTTGCCGTCGTCGCCAGCAGCGCGCGGATTGGCGCCGGCGGCCAGAAGAAGGTCGAGCATGACGTGGTCTCCATGTTGTGCGGCCGTGTGAAGCGCGGTGTATGCCAGTTGCTGCCGCGCGTTCACATCGGCTCCGTGTTCGATGAGCAGTTGCATGATTGCAGCGTCGCGAACGGCCGCCGCCGCGTGGACCGGTGCGACAAGAAAGGCGTTGCGCGCAGCGGCGTTGACGTCCGCGCCGCGCTCGATCAGCGCGCGCGCCAGTTCCGGCTGACGGAAAAAGATGGCCAGACCGACCGCCGGGAATCCATCGTCAGAAAACGAATCGAGCAGCGCCGGATCCGCGTCCAGCATCTTCGTCGCGAGATCGGCGCGCCCAAGAGCACAGGCCTCGCCGAACGCCGGCGTCGCGCCGCGATCGAGGAAGAGTTGCGCAAGCTCCGCATGTCCGTTGTAGACCGCGAAGAGGATCGGCGTGATGCCGTTCTGGCGGGCGCCCAGGAGCGAGGGCTCGCCGTCGAGAAGGCGCGCCACCGCCGCAGCGTCGTTTTCGCGGATGGCGTCGAAGAGCTCTTTCTCCTGCATGGCGTGAAATCGTAATCCACGCCGGGGAGAGTGGAACCCGCGTTAAGGCCTTTTTTTCGCCCTTTTCTCTACCAATTGCAGACTCTTGTATTTCCAGCAGGCCGTGCAGCGACAATCAAGGCACGGAGCTTGATTTATATGAATGCGATGGACACGAGGAAATGCGAGATTTGCGGCCATTCACGCGCGGCGCACGTCGATGGCGTTCATTGCGCGCTTTGCCGCTGCAACTCCCAGCGCACGGTTGCGGTGCAGGAGTCGCTCACCTTCCGCAACTCCCTTCCGGTCCGCACGGCGGCAACCGGCCGGAAGCGATAATGGAGGTGCAGGATTACTTCACCCGATCCCGCCGTTGCAATTTGACATGAGCGAAAAGACCGCGAAAGTCTCCAAGACCGTCACCGTGTCTGAACGCAACCTGCAAAGCGCCGCGCTCCGTCTGTTGCCCAAGAACAACAAGCTCGTTTCCCCCGAGGTCGACTACCTCCGCCGCGTCCTCGGCGAACGAGCCACGCAACAGCAGATCGACGAAAAGGTCCAGCAGGTGCGCAAGCTCCCCTGGTCCGAAATCGTTCACGAATAGATTGCGCTGCGCGCGTTATCCCGGCTGCATTGCTGTTTCAACTTGGCTCATGATTTTCTTGAGTCTTCGCACGATGAAGAATGACGAAATGACGTGTGTCGAGGATCGCGTATCGGGTGTCGAAAACGACGAACGGTGCGACTCCCGGCATCCGGTTTCCAACGTCCCGAATCACGAGCAGGCTCCAATTCGCCCCGAGATCCGCGCCGCCTTCGAGCCAACCTGTTGTGGCTCAGACTGCGCAGATTGCCCATTCTAAAGTTGAACCACGGAGACACAGAGGTCGCAGAGAAAGGCAGTACCTCTGTGCTCTCTGCGCCTCTGTGGTGATGGAGTTCTAGATCGCCATTGCGTTTGCGTACAGCCCATGAAAATGATGGACGCCGTTCTCGCGCGACGGCGAGTAGCGGCCGTTGTCGTACGTGGATGACGCCAGGCCGCGCTGCACGGCTTCGCAGATGTCGATGTCTTCGAGCTGGATCTCGTCGCTGAAGGCAACCGTCTCGTCGATGCGCTGCCGTTCGGAGGATGAATCGGGATCGCGGAAGTACCACTCGAACAGCGTCAGCGTTCGTGTCGGGCCAAGCGGCAGGATCAGGTTCGTGGAGAAGTTGTCGGGGTAGACATTCAGCATCAGATTTGGCCAGACCCAGAAGTAATCGACATCGTCTGCCGCATCGTTCACGCGGATCCGATCCGGGCGTTTGAGCGGCGCGACCTGAATCGAGTAGTTGGCCTTCGTCTCCGTGCGGTAATTCGGATAGTCGATCTCGCGGAAGAGTCCAGGATGCACGATGGGGATGTGGTACCCCTCGAGATAGTTGTCGACGTAGACCTTCCAATTGCAGTCCAGTGACCACTCCTTCCGCGCTGCCAGACGGTAGCCGGCGTAATTGCGAGGCGCGAGACGGCCAACGAGATCGCCAAGAAACTCGGTCAGCGGTGCGGCGGCCGCATCGAGATTGACGAAGACCAGCTCGTTCCAGATCTCGACGCGAAAGCGCGGCAGCGAGAAATCGTCGCGCTCGAAGCATTCCACGCCGCTCATCTCCGGCGTGTTCAGCAGGCTGCCATCGAGCGAATACGTCCAGCCGTGGTAACCG
>DATAMS010000550.1:0-3039 GCA_036260495.1 Thermoanaerobaculia bacterium | reverse complement strand
CCGGCGGCTACGCGCCCGATCCGATGATCGTCGCGCAGGCGAAGGGCGACGCCGACAACGCCGGCACGAAAGTCATCGTCACGAATTCAATCGAAGAAGCCGTGCGTGATGCCGACGTCGTCACCACGGACGTCTGGGCCTCGATGGGACAGGAAGCGGAAGCGGCGAAGCGGCAGAAGGACTTCGAAGGCTGGCAGGTCAACAACCGCGTGATGTCGTTCGCGAAGAAGGAGGCAATCTTCATGCACTGCCTTCCGGCGCACCGCGGCGAAGAGGTTGCGTCCGAGGTGATCGACTCGGAGCGGTCGGTGATTTATGACGAGGCCGAGAACCGGCTGCACGTGCAGAAAGCGATCATGTTTGTATTGATGAAAAGCAGTAGATGAGTTGATTAGTGGATTAGTAGATTAGTTGAGTGGATTTGCATACCGAATCTACTAATCCACTATCCACTAATCCACTCCACACCCCATGCCTGACCCCCAAACCCGTCACTCGCGCGGCCTCACGGTCGTCATCATTCTCGGCGTGATTTTTTTCGCGCTGCTGGCGATGCTCATCGTGCGCAGCGGCAAGCGTCCCGAGGCGCCGCCGGCGGCTTCGGAAACGCTGTCGGTGCTGTCGCTGCGGGCGCGGCTTCGCACGCAGCCGACCGCGAGTGCGCCGGTCATCGCGACGGCGGCGAATGGCGAGAAACTCATCGTGCTCGAAGACCGCGGCGCGTGGGTTCGCGTGCAGGACGATGACGGCATGACCGGCTGGGCCGAGCGCAACTCGCTCGAACGAACGAGCGAGCGCGCACGCCGCCTGGCACGATACGAAACCATCCGCAAACTGCCCGCGCTCAACGCACTCGTCAGCGGACGAACGCCGCTCTACGCCGGACCTGGAATCTTCTATCCGATCATCGGCGAGTTGCCGGCCGACACGCAGGTGAAGGTTTACACCCGCGATCACGACTTCTACGCCATCGATCACGACAACCAGATTGCGTATGCCGACGTCGACGCGATCGACGTCAGCTCCGCCGGAACGCGGCAGGTGGACGTCCACACCGACACGACTGCGACCGACACCGCGGCGGCAACGGCCACATCGGAACCCGCTGTCGGTGCTGCGGTGCCGCCACCCGCGGAACCGCCCGTTCAAGCCGCCCCGCAGGTTCCGGTCGCGGCCGACAACACTGGCGTCTACACCGCGGTGCCCGCAGGCGGAACGCAGCCGGAAGAGACCGACCGCACGGTGCCGCGCTTTCCCATGATGGCGCGCCGCGCCGGAATTCAAGGACCGGTCGTCGTGCGCGGCATCGTGCGAAAAGACGGCACGATCGACAATGTCGAAGTGATCAAAGATCTCCCGATGGGACTCGGCGAAGCGGCGCGCGAAGCCGTCAGCCAATGGCATTTCCGGCCGGCCACATATCGAGGCGATCCGATCGATGTCTACTACACGGTGACGGTAAATTTCCGCCTGCAGTGACGCGTTCTTTGGCGCGTCAACCAACCCGCCTTCATGTCCCGCTTCGCATTCCCTGACACTCACGGTGATCTCCTCGGCGCCCACATTTCGACGAAGGGCGGTCTGCACACCGCGTTCGAGCGCGCCGCCGAGATCAACGCATCCGCGATCGCGCTCTTCGCGAAGAACTCCAATCAGTGGAAGGGGAAGACGATGTCGGATGACGATGTCGCGCTCTTCGCGGACAAACGCAATCTGCGTCCGATCCTCACGCACGCTTCGTATCTGATCAATCTCGCCACCACGAACGTGGAGTTTCATCGCAAGTCGATCGACGCCATGATCGACGAGCTCGATCGCGCCGAGCGGCTCGGCATTCACGCGGTCGTACTCCACCCGGGCGCGCACCTCGGCGCGGGCGTCGATGCGGGCGTCGAGCAGATCGCGCGATCGCTCGATCAGATTCACGCTGCGATTCCGAATCACAAAGTCGTCACGCTGCTTGAGACCGCGGCCGGACAGGGCTCATGCCTCGGCTGCACGTTTGAGGAGCTCGGACAAATTCGCGCGCTCGTCGATGACAAGGCTCGCGTCGGCATCTGCTTCGACACGTGCCACGTCTTCGCCTCGGGTTACGAGTTGCGCAACCGCGACGATTACGAGCGGACCATCGATGCGCTCGATACGCACGCCGGCATCGACAACATCGGTGCGTTTCACCTGAACGATTCGAAGAAGCCGCTCGGCTCCCGCGTTGACAGGCACGAACACATCGGCGACGGCGAAATCGGTGTCGATGCCTTCGCCTTCCTGCTCAACGACGCGCGTTTTCGCGGCATCCCAAAAGTCATCGAGACGCCGAAAACGGTGGAGCATGAATCCGACCGCAAGAACTTGACGCTGCTTCGTTCGCTGATCAATTCGCGCTGATGCTCAATCAGGCGGAGGGTTTCCGAGGAGTCGCGCCGTGCCGCGTCGAACTGGATGTCGTCAGTCGAGCGAGCGCACGGGCCCGAGGTTCAGGTTCAGATCGTCGTCAGCAAGGCCGAAGATCTGCTTCATCTCGGCCATTTTTTCTTCGAGCTTCATCAGGGCGGCGCCGACGCGCTCGATCTCTTCGTCGGTGAGGGTGCCGGCGTCCATGCGGCGTAGCGCCTGTTTTTCGAGAAGGCGGCGGATCAGCTCGATGATCGAGAGCACCAGTTTGGCGAGGCCGTTCTCTACGATATCCGAGTCGGCGGCGATGCGGTCAGGGATCGTCGATTCGGTGAACGTCAGCGACGTGCGGAGGCGCTCTTCGTCATTCGTGATCATCGGCAAAGACCTCCAGCGGCCACGGACCTGAGAGGAGGAACGGGACGGTAGTGAAGTCGCGTTTGAGCGCGGCGCCGGTGTCGTTCACCGCGGCGACGGAGTCGGCTCGCACGAGCAGCGCGAATTCGAGCGATGCGTTGTCGCGGTTCGACCAGCGATGCTTCACCGCCAGCGGCGTCAGACTCTTCTCCACCGCCTCTCGAAAAAGCGGATCGATGGATGCGGCCTGCGTGGCGTTGTGAAGTGCGCGAAAGTATGCCGCGCCCG
>DATAMS010000549.1:0-18023 GCA_036260495.1 Thermoanaerobaculia bacterium | reverse complement strand
AGCGCGGCGCATGAATCTACTTCTTCACCGCCGCGCTGGTGCCGGCGAGAAACTCGGCTTCCGGCAATTGCAGATCATCCCGTTTCGGCCCGTCGCCCATGACGCCCGCATAAACCTCGGCTGCCGTTTCGCGCGTAAGGTGCGAGTAGACGATGCCGTCGACGATCATGTTCGGCCCGTGATCGCAGAGGTCGAGGCACGAGACCGCGCAAACGCGAACCGTGGCCTTCCGCTTCATCTGCTTGTTGTGCTGCTTCAGCTCCGCCTGAATGCATTCGCCCCGCTCGATGCCGCGCTCAGGATCGCTGCATCGAGCGCCGATGCAGACCAGGAAGTGTTTTTCGAAGGGGTAGTTCATGGTCGGGGTGTGGGGAGTCGGGGGTGGGGTGTGGGAGATGAGTGTTGGGGTGTGGGGCGTCGGGTGTCGGGTGTCGGAGATGAATTCATTGTTTCGATTTCCTGGCCGGCGCCCCGCAGGATTCGCGCGAGAAAGACAATCCAAGAGTGATTATCAGCCGCATTCAACATTCACATGCAACACTGAACACTCAACATTCGCAGGGCCTTTCTCCGACCCCCCACACCCGACTCCCCACACCCCATCAAGACAACGCCCACTTCTTCCCCGCATCCAACACGTTCTTCAAATCCCGCGGGCTGCACGCCTCCGCATAGATGCGCGCCACCGGCTCGGTGCCGGAGAGGCGGAAGAGGAGCCAGGTGCTGTCGTCGAAGATCAGCTTCACCCCGTCGGTCTTGTTGACTTCGCGAACGGTGAAGGCGTCGATCGACTTCGGCGGATTGGCCAGCTTCTGGGCCAGCGATTCTTTGAGCTGCGGCGTCAGCTTCATGTCGATGCGCTTCGAGTAGAAGTAGCCAAACTCCGCGTACATCTCCTCGACGAGTTGATTCAGTTTCTTGCCGGTGGCCGCGACCATTTCGGCGACGAGCAGGCAGGCCAGAATGCCGTCTTTTTCCGGCAGGTGGCGATACATCGACATGCCCGCGCTCTCTTCGCCGCCCATGGCGATCTTGTCCGCGAGAATCAGTTCGCCGATGTACTTGAAGCCGACCGGCGTCTCGAATAGTTCGATGTCGAGCTTGCGTGCAATGGCGTCCATGAGATGCGTCGTGGCAACGGACCGCGCCAGGCCGCCGGGGATCTTGCGATTGCGTTTCAGGTAGAGCGCCAGCAGCGAAATGATCACGTTCGGCGAGACGAAGCGATTGCGGTCGTCGATGATGCCGAAGCGGTCGGCGTCGCCGTCGGTGGCCAGGCCGAGGTCGAAGCCTTCGTCGGTGACGACCTTGCGCAGCTCGCCGAGGTTCTTCTCATTGCACTCGGGGGAAAAGCCGCCGAAGTACGGGTCGCGATAGTTGTGGATGATCTTCACCTCGACGCCTGACTCGAGCAGAAAGTAGTCGAGGTAATCGCGCGAGGTTCCGTAAAGCGAATCGATGGCGATGCGCAGCCCGCTCTTGCGGATCACATCGACGTCGACTTTCTGTTTGAGCTCGTTGAGGTAGCGGTCTTTCGGATCGATCTCTTCGATCAGCTCGGCCTTTTCGTAAACGTCGATGCGCTCGCCGGTCTCGGCGACGATGCGGATCTCTTCCTCGATCTGTTTCGTGATCTCGGGCAGGGCCGGCGCGCCGTTCGAGGTCGAGAACTTCAGGCCGTTGTATTCGGGAGGATTGTGCGAGGCGGTGAAGTTGATCGCACCGATTGCTTTTCTTCGGACGGTCTCGAACGCAGCAGTGGGCGTGGGAACGTCGCGCGTGCAAAGGTAGGCCTGGATGCCGTTGAACGCGAGGATGCGGGCTGCTTCTGACGCGAACTTTTCGGAGAGGAAGCGCGTGTCGTAGGCGATGACGACGCCGTTCCCTTTCAGATTTGCTTTTTTGAGGTAGTTGGCGATGCCCTGGCTGGCGATCCGGACGTTGTTGAAAGTGAAATCCTCGCCGATGATGCCACGCCATCCCGAGGTCCCGAATTTGATCATGGTTCTCCAATCAATGCGGCGTGGGAACTTAGCATATTGCGGTTGCGGGGTCGCGAAGTAATCGCGGCCGCGCGGAGGGTTGTGGGTTGCCTGGTTGCTTGGTTGCCAAGTTGGCATTAGCCCTGTCTAGTCGTGATCGGGTCCCAGCGGTGCACCAGCCGTGCAGGCAACCGAGCAACCCGGCAACTGGGCAACCCAGCCCCGCGACGGCGAGTCGGTGAGACCACGCGACCCCAAAACCACGCGACCGCGCGACCGCACACCACTGGCCCGTTTCAAGCAATAAGATACGCAAGCATGCCCGAGCGGCCCGTGATTCTGATCGCCGATGATGATGAAGACGTGCAGCGCCTGCTGACGTTGTATGTCCGTCCGCTCGATTGCGAAGTACTCACAGCGCGCGATGGCGAAGCGGCGCTGGCCATCGCACAGTCGCGCCTGCCTGACCTCGTGCTGCTCGACGTGATGATGCCGAAACGCAGCGGCTGGGAAGTCTGTCAGGCGCTCAAGGCGGTGCAGCGAACGTCACACATCGCCGTCGTGCTCGTGACCGGACGAGGGGATGTGAAGGACCGGCTGACAGGATTGCAACTCGGCGCCGACGACTATCTCGTCAAGCCATTCAATCGCGACGAGGTTGTGAAGCGAATCGCGGCGTTGCTGCAGCGAAAACATCGCGGCGCGCAATCGGGCGGCGACTTGGCCAAGTCCTCCGAGAGCATGCTCTTCGACAAAGCCAGCGGCCTGCCGACGATGCCGATGGTGCTGGGACGGCTGAAAGAGATGCTCATCGAGCAGGGCGAGATCGGCATCGTCTACGTCGACATCGAGCAGTTCGAATCGATCGAGGCGGAGTACGGCTGGGCGTTCTTCGATGAGTTTCTGCGCTGCGCGGGCGAGGCCGTGGCGGCGGAGGCGCGAACGCGTTTCCCGAAAGCGATCGTGGCCGCGAACCTCGTCGGCGGATCGAGCTTCTACATTTTCTTCGAATCGCGCGGCACCGATCTGCGCCAGGAAACGGCCTTCGATCTCATGGCCAATGACGTGCGCGAGAAGCTGATCGCGGCGATGCGCGAACGTTTTCCGAACATGCAGCAGGGTCAGATCGGATTCTTCGTCGGCGCGGCCCGAATCGATTACCGCCCGCAGATCCGGCTGGAGCGGCAGGTCTATCAGGGGATGCAGACCGCCGGCGATGCCGTGCGCGACGCCGAGCAGCAGCGCAAGAAGCAACTGACGCGCGAGCTGCGCGACATCATCCGCCGCAAGAAAGTGACGACGCTGTTCCAGCCGATCGTCTGGGCGCAGAAGTCGACCGTCTTCGGCTACGAGGTGCTGACGCGCGGCTTGCCGAATTCATCGTTCCGCAATTCCGACGTCCTCTTCGGCTTCGCGCGCGAGGCCAAGCTGGCCTGGGCGCTGGAGACGGTGGCGCTCGAGGCGGCATTGAAGCGCCTCCGCTCCTTCGAGCTCGACGGCAAGAAGTTTCTGCTCAATCTCGAAGCGGAGATGTTCGAGGAGTCCGAGTTCCGCATCCACGAGATGGTCTCGTTCTTCTCCGAGCACCGAGGCAATTTCGTGTTCGAGCTGACCGAGCGCGCGGCGATCGAGGACTACGCCGTCTTCCGCAGACTGCTCGATGAGTTCCGCGAAAAGGGCATCGAGGTAGCGATCGACGACGCCGGCTCCGGCTACGCCTCACTCGAAGCGATCGCCGCGCTCGCCCCCGACTATCTAAAAATCACCAAAGGCCTGGTCTCAACGCTGGCCGACGAGCCGATCAAGCAGGACCTCGTGAAGATGCTGGTCGATCTGGCCGGAAAAATCGGTGCGAAGACGCTGGCCGAAGGCCTGGAAACCGTCGAAGAATACGAATGGTGCCGCGACCTCGGCATCGACTTACTCCAAGGCTATTACCTCGCCCATCCGCAGGACGAGCCGTCCATCGGCGATGAAGAGGTGGAAGCGTCGCTGAAGGCCGATGCCGAGCTGAGAATGGTTAACGCCGCGACGAGGTAAGCCGAAACGCCAGCGACATCGCTTGGGACGTTCCGCTGCCGCTGACGCGGCAGACTGACAACGCACGCCGGATCCGGGGGTTGCTCGCTGGCGCTCGCACCCCCGGCTAACATCCCGAGCGGCTACGCCGCGCAACGCGCCCGCGCAGGCTCCCGCGTAAGGCTCCCGCGTAAGGCTCCCGCGCAACGCGCCCGTGCATGGTGCCCAATGCGAGGTGCCGGTGCAAGGTGTCCGTGTAACGCGCCCGCACGAGGTTTACCGACGAACCGCGCGACGCGCTCAAGGCAATGCGCCGCGTAGCGGCACCGAGAGGGTAGCCAGAGGTCGCGAGCGCAGCGAGCGAACCTCTGGAATCGAGACTCGTGAATGAATTCGTGCCGCGTCAGCGGCACTGGACGAACCTGCCGAAGCCACGAATCTTTAAACCCTATGCAACTCAATGACCGTAATCTCCGGCGAGATCCCAATCCCGAACCGCCAAGGCAGCAGCCAATAACCCGTGCCGGTATTCACATAGAGCTGCGAAACGCCGCGTTGATACAAACCCATGTGATAGGGAAGAAAAACTCCTGCCAATGACCAGTGCAGCGGCCGTAACGCAAACTGCCCTCCATGCGAATGCCCGCAAAGCGTCAGCGGCAATCCACGTTTAATCGCCTCGGCGAACGCTTTCGGCTGATGCGCCAGAAGAATCGGAAACGCGCCCGCAGGCTTACCGCGTAATGCTGCATCGACATCCGGCGCCAGCCGCGGCGTCCGCGCCGCAAAGTCGGAGATCCCCGCGATCCAGACGTTTCTTATGGGCGTCCCTTCATTGACGAGGAGGTGAATCCTGCTGCCACGCAACCGCCGGATGACGTCGAATGGATCGCCATACATTTCATGATTACCGAGCACCGCAATGAGCGGCATCCGCGCATCCAATATGTGCGTGGCGTTCAGTAACTTCGTCGTGAACACAGGATCGTCATCAACATTGTCGCCCGCAAGGAGAATGACAGTCGGCCTTTGTGCCGCCGCCGTCTTGAAGATCGTCTCCAATCGCGAAGGCCGCGTGTAAAGCCCGGTATGCAGATCCGATAGCAATGCGATTCGAAATCCTTCCATCTCCCGCGGCAATCCCGCGACGGTTACCACCACCCGCTCCACCCTCAACGGCACGAGCGCGTTCCAAACGCCGGCGACGAGCGCGAACAACGTCGTCCATAGAAAAACGCGCGATGGCCATTTTGCAAACCGCGCAAACGCCACCCGCCGTCCTGCCACGATCCATCCGGTCGCCACGAGCAGCACAAACGCCGAGTACAGAACCGCAAAGCAAGTCCACGCAAACCACGGCGGCCCCAGCGTCGCCCGCACAAACCGCGAAAATCCGTCCGCGCATTCAGCCACGGAAAGAAAGGCACCAATGCGTTCCCAATGACAACCAACCCGACGACGATTCCCCGCCTGCGCGGATGCACCCGCACGAGGGCGCGATACGCGGTTACGTTCGCGAGAAGGAACGTCGCGAGGACGATGGTGATGATCAGGGCGGGCTTGGGTGGGGAATTGTAAACGCGCCGATGAGAGCGCGACGAATGCCGCTCCGCTGAAAATGCTCTGTCAAACCCTCGATAAGAGAGCTGTAACTCCACCAGCAGTATGGACGTACCATCTTTCAGGAGGTTCTCGGTACGAAAGGAATGCTCCCCGGTATTGCGGTTCTCCTGCTCCTTGTCTTCACCGCGATGGACTCTCGAGCCCATTGCCTGAAGCGCGGGCCGGACGGACGGTCCAGCTTGTGACGATCCTGATCGCCGCGTTTTTGGCGGTGCAGACTGTTGCAGCAGCGCCTTCCACGCTCTGCATTCAGCAGCGTTGCCAGCCCGTCAACGAGATCCCGGGCACCGTCGCCCCTTCGGACACTGTCCGGGATTTCGTGTGGATCTCCTCTGACCTCAAGCAGATCGCAACCGGAACGATCCAGCCCGGCGCCAGCGTACTTACTCTTCCCGCTGCCTCGCAGCACCATAAGCTGGCCCCGCGGCTGTCGGATGGCGCGACACGAGCGGCCCTCGATTTTGAGCTTCGATGCCAGGATTTGACCTGGAAGTGGTCTGTCACTCGCGTGCCGGTGACGGGCGTGGATCTCCGCCATCCTGGCAGCGGCTGCACCCTGCTGCTCAAGAGCAACGGATACCGAAGTGTCGAACGGCAACTGCGCGATGTAGAGGTTGGCGATGTGTTCCTGCAGAAAATACCCATCCTGTCGGGGACGGTCGTCGATGCGAAAACCGCAATGCCGCTTCGAGACGCCCGCGTGTATCTGCCCAACGGCGACTCGCTTGCGGTGACCGACCGGAAAGGTAACTTCCGGGCGCCTGTCGCTGACTTGTGGCCGCAGTTTGTTCGCGTGGCCATGGCCGGTTATGCAAGGCGCACCGTTCTCCTGCCCAAGGCCGTCGCGGATACTGAGCTTTCCATACGTCTGTCGAAAGGCGGATCGCTGACCATCAGGCTCGTTCCGCCACTTGACCAGGAGGACGTCGGCTGGGAAGTACGACGACTGCTGCCGGGGCGCCCTGGCGACGAGCTCGCGCACAGCGGGCGGCTCCCGGGGGGGCAAAAGGAGGCTTTCGTCGATGCGCTCGAGCCAGGCAAATATCGTGTGATCGTCGCAGGTGCGGATCCACTTCAGCGAATCGGCAAACTTGTGACGTTGACCGAAGGGGGCGAGGAAGAGGCAGTCATGCAGATCTCGTCGTCGGTGCTCGATGTGACCGTCCGGTACGACGACAAGCCACTCGCCGGAGCCACCGTCCGCATTGAACCCGAGGATCGCTCGTGGAGTTCCTCCGTGACGACGGACAGCGAGGGCAGTGTGACGGAAGAGGTCTGGCAACCGGGGGCCTATGCCGCGATCGTTACGCAGCGGCCGCTCATTCCATTCTGGCGGGAGACAGAGCACATCGACGGCGATAAGAACCGGTGGTCTATCTCCGTTCCGAACCGGCGGCTTCTTGGGCGCGTCACGGACGACTCCAGTGGACAGCCCATCCGCGACGCTCGCGTCGATGTCACGATGAAAAACGGCGATCGCTCAACAATGGTCCCGCTGCGGAGCGGGGAGGACGGACGTTTCGAGCTGGGCGCCTTTCCGGCCGGCAGCTACATGCTCGCTGTCTCGAAGAGTGGATATCAAGCCTCGCAGACATCCTGGATCGCCGTCGACGAGACGGCAACCGATCAGACTCCCGAGGTGCGGCTCAAGGCAACCGGAAGCCGGCCGGTCGTTGTGACGAACGCGTTCGGCGCGCCAGTTTTGGCAGCCGTATACGTCAGTACTCGGAGCGGGACCCATCTTGTAGGACCTACCGGCGAGGACGGCCGCATCCTATTACCGGTCACCCCTGAGGACTACGGTATGGTTTTCGTTGTCCCAGAATCAGGCTCCATCGGTGTCGCTCGATTCGATTCGCTCGCGAAAGGGGCAGACGACATCCTCGTCCGAGTCCCCGAAGGCAGCGCCTCGCTCGAAATCGATTGCGAGACGACGTCAGGCGCCGCGTTGACTGGCGTAGCGGTACTGTTCCGCATCAACGGGATACTGCTGCCGATTCCTGTCTGGGAAGGAATGGTCAATTACCAGGGCTTGCCCATGTTCAGCGACGGCCAGGGCCGGCTTTTGCTAACGCATCTTCCGGCCGGCCGCTACGAGATCTGGCCCCTCGACCGGCAACAATTGAGCGCGGTCACATCCGGCTCACCGCCACCCGCGCAGGCGATCATCGCAGTAACGGCTGGTTATCAGTCCGTGAAAATGGTGTTCGCAGCGGCCAAACCTTGAATTTTCGAAGACAGCGGCACCTACGCCTGTTCCCGGTTATGAAGCGCTGACAGGGGGGCAAGGCCTTCAAACGTCGCGGTCGCTGCACGCGAGCCAAGTTTGTACCGCGCGGAGCAGCGATGACGCTTTGTCACGCTATTCGTCCCAGATACGCGTGAACGATTCCGTCGTGCCGTCGGCGACTTCCGCCGTAACGAATAGCTCGTGTCGTCCGGGGCTGTTGGCCTCGTCCTTTCGGTACACGCGCTCGAACGTGGTAACCGGCGCGGACGGAGTGTCGCGGTCGAGGGAGAACCCGTCGTACTTGGTTTCGACGGCGCTGATCGGTTTGTCGGCCGTTGTTTCCAGGCGGATCGTGAACTTGCGGGTGATGGAACTTTCCCGATCAATCGTGAATGTGCATTTCATCGTCAACAGAGTTTACTTGAGTGCGCGTCGAGGTGTGCGATGACTGCCTGATCGAAGATTGGGAGGTCACGTGCGGATCCTGATCTTTTCGCTGCACGCCTTGATCGCCGCGAATCACCTCCTGATCGTCATCGATCGCCTTTCGATCTCCGCCGATCGCCTTCTGATCTAAATCGATCGACGGCCGATCTCGATCGATCGATTTCCGATCGATGCCGATCCGTTTTCGACCGACTTCGATCAGTATCGGATCGACCTCGATCAAGATTCGATCGATTTCGATCAACTGTCGATCGATGTCAATCAAGTTTGGATCGATGTCGATCGACTTTTGATCGATCGCGATCGTTTTCCTGACTGCTTCGATCGAAATTCGATCAAAAACCACCTCGATACTCCAAAAACGAGGTCGACGTTGGACAGCAGGCCGGTGACGCGCACGGCTAAGTGATTGCAAACGCATCGCTTCTCCGCCAAGGCGATGAATCGGAGGGTTTATCGCTAGAGTTTGTCCGCGCCTGTAAGTCATTCGGAGACTGAAACTTGCGTGAGAATCAAGCCGGGCGGGGAGCATCCGAAGGTCTGGCCCTACTGCTCCAGATGGAAGGTCTGGCCCTACTGCTCCAGACGCTGCGATTACTCGCCACATATCCGCAAACCATGCCCGCCTCATCGCGTATTTGTAAGCATGCGACGGCCACTCATCGCGATCCTCCTCCTCCTTTGCGCCGGCATCATGGCCACCGTCGTCCGCAGCAATAGGACGGCGAGGCCCGCGCATACGAGCAGGGGCTCACTGCGGCTAGTCGTGCTGGGTGACTCGGTTGCTCACGGAGCGGGTGATGAGCAGCATCTGGGTTTGCCTGGTTGGCTGGATTATGAATTACGAAGGAAAGGCGTCTCCACGACGCTCAACTTCGGGATCAACGGTGCCCGAACAGCCAATGTCGCACGCGCACTTCGCGAGTCGGCGGTGCGCCAGGCGATAGAAAAGGCGGACGTCATCGTAGTGTCCCTGGGCGGGAACGATCTTTATGGAGACTCATGGGCGCGCCTGTTCAGCACCGTCTGGCCTTGGTATCAGCGCGAGCGGACGCTCATCAGGGTTGAGCGCGTCGTCGCCGTGATCCAGCAATTGAATCCCTCGGCCCGGATCTATCTCCTCGGGCTCTACAACCCGTACCGGCGTAGCAATGTCGCGTCGTGGATCGATACGCAAGTGAACCTCTGGGACGGCGGGTTGATTCAGGAGTTCGCGTCGACGCCGGGCGTCACGGTCGTTCGGATTGCCGATCTTCTTGTGCGCGACGAGCGCATCAGTCCGATCGATCATTTCCATCCGGGAGCGCTGGGCTACGCCGCGATCGCGCGCCGGCTTGCGGACGCATTCTGATTTGAGAGACGATCCGCAGATGACGCAGATGAGCGCAGATAAAAGACAGCCTATATCTGCGACATCTGCGGATGACCTATGCCACTTCTACAAGAGGCACTCCGTTTCGCGGAGAACGAAGCTACCAGCGCTGACCAGCTCCGTCGCGCCTGCGAGCTTCTCGCTCTCGACTCCTCGGGTACGCCGTCCGAGGTTCGCGGGCGGCTGCTGGCGCACTTGAAGACATTGGATGCTGCGGAGCCGGTCGTCTGCCTGAATCCGAACGTCAAAGGTTGAGACGATCGTTTTCGAGGGAGATGCCGCGCCAGGCGTATGCTTCCATTTCGACGGCAGGAGGCCCGGAATGGCTCGACGAATACTGAATGTGTTCATGCTGATTGCAGTCGCACTCTCCGCGATGGCGCAGGAGACAACTCCCGCCCGGTTCGTCATTGAGCGGATCGAAGTACGCAATGCGCAGCGGGTTGCGGCGCGCGTCATCATTGCGGAGACGACGCTGCGCGAAGGAACGGAGTATTCCGAGGATGATGTGCGGGCGGGGGTGGAGCGGGTGAACCGGCTGCCGTTCATTCTCTCGGCGGACTTTGCGCTGGAGAAGGGCACGGCCGATGGACGACGCGTTCTCGTCATCAGCGTCACGGAAATGAAGCGGCTCTCGTTCCTTGTCGACGGGCGCGGGTTGCGCGGCAACGACGTCCACCGGACGCTCGACTACGATTTCGATCGTCCCGGCGAATCGAATGATGCCGCTGCCGCTCGTTGCTTCCTCGGGGACCGCGGCATGCTGCATTTCACGCTGGCTGTGCGCAGAGACCGGCAGTCGTTCATGAGCAGTTACACGGCGTGGGAGATGGGATACACGCGCTACAACCTTTTCGGGACTGGTGCGTTCGCCACCTTCAATATTCGAACGCCGGTCGACTCCGTCAATGAAAAGCGGTTCTCGCCGCAGTTCGCTGCCGGCATTCCGTTGACGCCGCGCCAGACGGTGAGCGTCGAGTACCACGACACCTCGTTCATCAAGGACACGCTGCATCCCTTCGGCACCACTCTCAATGAACTGAAAGCAGAGCGGGTAATTACGCTGGCGTGGACGTACGACACGACCGATCAGCCGTTTGCGCCGTCGCGCGGCACGCTCGTGCGCGTCGCTCCGCTGCGATTGATGAAGGACGTCGCCTCGTTCAAAGCCGTTCCTCGGAGCACGGCGTTCCAGCCGTTTGCAGAGCACACCAATTTCATCGGTCTCGACCTTGCCGCGTTGCACTACTGGAAGCGATCCGAGGTTAGCTCCGTATCCGTGGGCGTTGTGGCGGGATGGGCGGATGTCGACGATCGGATCCATCCGACGTTTCTCGCAGGGAGCGGGCAACCGCATCCCAGTTACGAGATTGCGCAGGTGGGCTATTTGCGCGACCTCGGCAATGGCGGTTCGAAAGGCGGCAGTTCGCGGCTGGAGCTCGAAGGCCGTTTCCGGTGGGATCAGGCATCAAGCACGGCCGAGCACGACCATGCAATCGAGGTGTCGGCGAGCTGGGTGCGGAGGAGCGTCCTGGGCACGCTGCGGCTCGGCATCGGGTACGTGCGGGGATACTGATTGTGTGGACGTCTTTACTCTGAGGCTGTGAATCTTCGGCATCACAGCGATTCTGGTCCTTCGGATGGATTCTTGAACACCGAATGTTGACTGTTCAATGTTGAGTGTTACGTGTCGAATGAACCTTGGATGGCGTACATTCAACAGTCAACACTCAACATTGAACAGTCAACATTTCCGTTGCGAGGATTGCGGCCTGGCTCGCGCTGTTCTTTGATTCCACTTGTGAGAACCCTCACAACCTGTCGCACATGATGGCGGACAGAATGATCTGGTGCCCCGGTGGATCCTGGTTGCTCTCGTTCTTTTGATCGTCGCGGTGCCGCTCTTCGCCGCAACCGAAGGCGGCGCGATTCCGGTTCCGCTGCCGCTGTTTCCGGCGAACAACTGGTGGAACACCGACGTCAGCAACGCGCCGCTCGACGCTAACTCGGCGAACTTCATCACGTTCATCGGCGGCGCCTCCCGCGGACTTCATCCTGATTTCGGCGGTGATGCCGGCGGCGGCGATGTCTACGGCTTTCCCTTCATCATCGTCGATGGCTCGCAGGCGAAGAAGACGGTGACGTTCACCGACTTCGGTGATCAGAGCGATGGCGTTAATCACGTCACTGGCCAGCCGTTTCCGTTCTATCCGGTTCCGGACGAGGCCATCACCATGAACGGGTGGGTCGAGGGTGGCCAGCCGGGCAACGTCGATCAGCGCGCGGATGCCGACCGGCACGTGCTCATCGTCGATCAAACGAACAACACGCTGTACGAGCTTTACAACGTCTGGTTCGACGGCACGAATTGGGAGGCGGCGTCGGGCGCGTTTTTCGACATGAACACGAACAACCGCCGCCCCGACACCTGGACCTCGGCCGACGCCGCCGGCCTGGCGATTCTGCCGGGCCTCGTGCGCTACGACGAAGTGTTCGGACCTGACGAGATTCGTCATGCCTTCCGCGTCACGGTGCAACCGACAAATGGGTATGTGTTCCCCGCGTCGCATGACGCTGGTTCGACGTCCGGCGCGTTGCCGATGGGTGCGCGTTTGCGGCTCAAAGCCGGCAAGGACATCTCGTCGTTTCCGGCCAGCGTGCAGAAGATTTTTCGCGCGTTCAAGAAGTACGGGCTCATCGTCGCCGACAACGGCTCGAACATGTACATCAGCGGAACCTACGACGTCCGCTGGGACAACGACGTCCTCAATCCTGCCTTCAACGCGTTGAAGGCGAGCGACTTCGAGGTCGTCCAACTCGGCTGGGCGCCACCGGTCTCCTTCGTGATCACGATGCCGTCATCGGTGGGGACGGGCATCGCCAACGATGCAACGGTCACGGCCTACGACGCGAGCTACAACGTCGCCACCGGATACACGGGAACGATTCATTTCACATCGACGGACGGCGCTGCGACGTTACCGCCGAATTACACATTCACCGGCAGCGACGCCGGCGTACACACGTTCACGGGCGGCGTCACGATGCGAACGACGGGTAGCCAGATCATCACCGCAACCGACATCGCCGATGCGACCATCAACGGCTCCAAAGGCCTGACCGTCGCCGTGTTCCCATCGACGCCAACCGGCCTCACCGCAACCGCCGCGACGACGACGCAGATCAGCATTTCGTGGAGCGCCTCGTCCGGCGCGACGCAGTACGAGCTCGTGCGCAAGTCGTCATTGAGCGGTTACACGACGCTGATCCTGACTCCCTCCACGAACTACTCCGACACCTCGGCCGTCGCAGGCGCAAGCTACGTTTACAAGGTACGCGGGATCGATGCCGCGGCGCATCAATCCGCGTTCAGCACACCTGACGCCGCCACAACGATCTTCTTCACGGACGACCCGCTGGTCGTCGCGACGACTCCCGCCAAAGCCGTACACGTTACCGAGCTCCGCCAAGCCGTCAACGCCCTGCGCGCCACCGCCGGCCTCAGTGCGGCTTCATTCACCGACGCATCGCTGGCCGGCGTGGCAGTGAAGGCGGTACACATTCAGGAGCTCCGCACCACTCTCAATCAAGCCCGCACCGCCCTGGGCATCAGCGCGATCACGTTCACCGATCCGACGCTCACGGCAGGAACGTCGATCATGAGAGCCGCGCATGTTCAGGAACTGCGGAGCGGAGTGAAGTAGGTTACTTGGTAGCTCAACGCCGCCGCGACGTCAGCCAAGCCTTGGCTTCTTCCCACGATTCCTGAGCCGAAGGGTTTTCTTCAAGATCTGCCATTAGAGACTCGAGGATTGTCCGCTCGGCGGCGGTAACTGGGAGCTCCGCGCTGTCACTCTGACCGAGGTTCGAATTCGAACGAGTTGGCTTAGACATATCTTGCGCAGCCCAGTTACGCGATCTTCCGAAGCTTCTTCTCGACTGTTGCAGGCAAGCGGACGCGAACGAAGTAATCGCTCGGGAAAAGATAGTCCTCTCCCGACTCGTCGATCACGCGGATCATGTCGTGCTGCGCGGCAAACTCGTCGGATAGGACCGGATAGAGCTTTCGCAGTTCGAGTGAGGCTGGATAGTCCTCGTTGCGAATACAAATCGCGAATTGCCCGTCAGCCGGCGTGGCCTCGGGAGTCCGCGTTGCAGGCATGGCCGCCCGCCTACTGGATGTTGAGCGTCTTTTTGAACTTGAGTTCTTTCTTGCCGATGCCATGCGCTTCGTACCAGTGAATCTCAGCGTCACAAATCGTACCATCGGAAAGGCGAACGATTGCGTGCCGAAGTGAAGTAGTCACCAAAACCATCACCACTGAGGCACAGAGATCACAGAGACTTTTTATCTCTGTGACCTCTGTGTCTCTGTGGTTCGTTTTTTCTTCAGCCCGATCCCGTATTCTTCGCACGCACATGAACAAGCGCTGTCTACTCATTTTCGTTACTGCCATCGGCGTCGTTACGGCGGCGCGTGCGGCGAACTGGCCGGAGCATCCCGTGCTTCGGGCTGTGCGCGTGGCCAAGGCTCCTGTCATCGATGGCGATCTCTCCGACGCGGCCTGGCAGAATGCGCCGGAGTTCACGGAGTTTACGCAGCACGATCCGGACGATGGGAAGCCGCCGACGATGCAGACAAGCATCCGCATCGTTTATGACGATCAGGCCATCTACTTCGGCGCGAAGATGACCGATCCGCAGTCGCCCTCGCGCGTTCTCTACCGCCGCGACAACTTTTCCGATCAGAGCGATTTTCTCTCCATCAACATCGACTCGCAGCACGACCACTTGTCGGGCAACGCCTTCACGATCACGCCTTCCAACGTCCAGAGCGACACTGTTCTCTACAACGACATCGGCGAGGATCCAAGCTGGGACGGCGTGTGGGATTCGGCGGTCAAGATCATGCCGGACGGTTGGGTGGCCGAGGTGAGGGTGCCGTTTTCGCAGTTGCGGTTTCCGGAGAAGCCGGTACACGTGTGGGGACTCAACATCACGCGGCGCACCGTGCGCAACAACGAGATCGTTCGCATCGTCAACACGAGAAAAGGGGAGACAGGATTCGTCTCGCACTTCGCGGACATCGTTGGATTGGAAGGAATCCATCGCGGACGCCCGCTCGAGATCGTGCCGTACGTCGTCACGCGAACGGACCTCCTCTCGCGCAAAGACCCGAACAACCCGCTGCTGCAGAATCACGATTACAAAGCTGACGGCGGCCTCGATGTGAAGTACGGTCTGACGTCGAGTCTCACACTCACCGGCACGATCAATCCCGACTTCGGCCAGGTCGAAGTCGATCCAGCGGTCGTTAATCTCAGCCAGTTCGAGACGTTCTATCCGGAGAAGCGGCCATTCTTCACCGAGGGAGTGAATATCTTCGCGTTCGGCGACACGCCGGCGCCGAGCCATTTCAACTTCTTCTTTCCGCCGAGTCTCTTTTACACGCGGCGCATCGGGCGCGCGCCGCAGGTGTCGCCGGACGCGGATTTCTTCGTCTCGCCATCCGACACCACCATCCTCGGCGCCGCGAAACTGACCGGCAAGTTGCCTGGCGGCTGGGCAATCGGTGAGCTGGACGCGCTCACGGCCGCGGAGCACGCGCGTTTCGTCAGCGGCGGCGTGTCGGGGCGGCAGACCGTTGAGCCGCTGACAAACTATTTCGTCTCCCGCGGCACCAAAGAGATCGGCGACGGCAACCGCCTCGGCTTCATGCTCACGTCGGTCAACCGCAGTCTTCCCGATGCGCTGTCGCCGTCGCTGCGCAGCGATGCGCTGACCGCCGGTGTCGATGGATACGCAAGCTTCCTGAAGAAATCGTGGATCCTCGAAGGCTCGGCAGTGGGATCGAAAATCAGCGGAAGCGAGGATGCCATCGCGCTGGCGCAGACGTCGTCGTCGCGTTACTACCAGCGTCCCGACGCGGAGAACATTCAATTCGATCCGACGCGAACCTCGCTGACCGGCTGGGGCGGCAGGATGATGCTCTCCAAGGCCACCGGTTTCTGGCGCCCCAACGTGCAGGTGCAGGCCTTCTCGCCCGGCTTCGAGACCAACGACACCGGCTTCATGCAGCGCACCGACGTCATCTCGTCGCATGCGCTGATGCAGTACGTGAACGACAATCCAAACGCGCATTTCCGGCAGCGAGGCGCCTACATGGGCTTCTGGCAGAACCGGAACTTCGACGGCAACACGATCGAGCAGGGAGCCTTCGTCGATTCGCAGGCCACGTTGCTGAACTACTGGTTTGTGCGTGGCTCCCTTTTTCTCAACACGGGAGCATTGTCGGATCGCCTGACGCGCGGCGGTCCGCTCGTGCGCACGCCCGCGAGTTGGAGCAGCGACCAAAACATCTCCAGCGATACGCGCAAGCGCTTCACGATCGGATGGAACGGTCACGCTGACCATTCGCAGGACGGTTCGTACACCCATTCGCTCAGCATGGATCTGTCGGCGCTGCCGATGCCGAATTTGCATTTCACGATCAGCCCCGCTTTCACGCGCTCGCACGATCACACCGCGTATGTGAAGGCGTTCAGCGATCCGGCAGCGGTGGCGACATTCGGAACGCGCTATGTGTTCGCCGATCTGGAGCAACGCTCGTTCGAGCTCGGCACACGCGCCGACTGGACGGTCAGCTCGCACCTTTCGTTTCAGCTTTATCTGCAGCCGTTCGTTGCCGCGGGCGATTATCACGATTACCACTCGCTCGTTGCCCCGAGGACGCGCGACTACGCGGCATTTACCGGCGACCCTGGCAATCCCGACTTCAATTTCCGCAGCGTGCGCGGCAGCGCTGTCGTGCGCTGGGAGTTCCGTCCCGGCTCGGCGCTGTATGTCGTCTGGAACGAAAACCGCGCCGACGTCCTCCCCATCGGCGACTTCCGTTTCGGCCGTGATTTTCGCGCCATCCGAACGGAACCGTCGCATGACGTGTTTCTGGTGAAGGTTTCGTACTGGTTGCCGTTGTGACGGGAGTCGGGTGTCGGGTGTCGGAGCGATGCGGTTTTTCTCCGACTCCCGACTCCCGACCCCCGAAGAGGATGACATGACGAATCAATTGACCGAGGATCAGAAGACAGTTGCTGCAATCGATTCCGAGTATCAGGCCGCGGTCGAGAAGAACGACGCCGCGACGATGGACCGCATACTTGCTGACGACTTCGTATTGATCGGCAGCCGCGGCAAGGTCTTCACGAAGTCCGATCTGCTGGAGGAAGCACGCAGCGGCCGCGTCGTCTACGAATACCAGACCGACAGCGAGCAAGTCGTTCGCGTCTGGGGCGATACGGCCGTGATTACCGCGCTGCTCTCCGCGAAGGGCACCGAGGATGGGGAGCCGTTCCACTACAAACTGTGGTTCAGCGACACGTATGTGCGCATCGATGGCGAATGGAAGTACGTGCTCGGCCAGGCGGCGGGGCGGTTGGCGCCGGAGTGAGGGGACGCCTTCCGGACGTTGACGGGAGAAGAGATGAAAGAATTTGAAGATCCGATCGTCGCCGAGGTTCACGAAACCAGGACGCGACTGCTACAGAAATATGGTGGCTCGCAAGGATATGCGGAGCATTTACGTCAACTGGAAACCGAGTTGTCCACGCGAGTCGTGAACCGCGAGCCTCGGTCTCCAATCAAGACTCGTCGCAAGGTTTCGTAGCGCGCTACGTCTCTAACTTCGCGGCCAATTCATCCACGACCGGCCACGTTGCGGCGCGCCAGTCGTCGCCCATCAGTAATCCTGCCGAGGCGAGGTAGATCACCACATCGCGTGCCGGGAATCCGTCGACGGCTTTCACGGCGTCGCGCACTTGCGCCTCGGACGGCGCGGCGTAGTCGTCGCCTTCGATCGAGCCATTCACGTGCGGGATTTTCCACTGATCGAGAAACGCGGCCAGAAGCGCGCTCTGCTCGTTCGTGTGGTAGTGCATCAGCGCCGTGTCGAGCGCCTGTTCGAACTCCGGCGCGGTCGCGCGCGAGGCAAACATGTCCGCTTTCTTTTCGACGGGAAGTTTGCGGATGGACTCCTCGCGAAAATGCAGCGCCTTGGCCAATTGGGCTACGGCGAGCATCTTCGCGGTGTCGTCTCCGAAGCGCCAGAAGGCGACGAGGATGCGGCGGCGGCGGTCGGAGTCAGCGAGCTCTTTGATGATTCGGCGTGCGGTCCACATGGGATCTGATCGTATAACGGGGGGTGGGGAGTTGGGTGTGGGGTGTGGATCGCGGGTGTCGGTGGTCGGGAGTCGGGGGTCGTAGCGAGCCAGTGTTGCGGACTCAGGCTGGTTGCTGCAACTACTCATTCGGTGTGGATCGGAAGAGAGGCCTCCGACGCCCGACTCGCGAAAAC
>DATAMS010000374.1:0-4013 GCA_036260495.1 Thermoanaerobaculia bacterium | reverse complement strand
GCCGCCGATGTTCCAGACGCCCGCGCGAAAGGCGACGGCCACGGAGAGTCCGGTAAGCAGCAGCGGAACGGATTTGAGCAGCGTTCCCTGCAGCGCGAAGGAAGAACCGATCGAGCCGCTGGCGAGAATCGCGAGCAACTCTCCCGGCGAGCGTCCGAAGGCGATGCCACAGAGCGCGAGGAAGGCGATCGCAGTCGTTGCGGCAAAGATCGCGATTCCGATTCGCGAAACAGAAATCGGAATTCTGAGTTTGCTCACGCCCCAACTCCCCCCATCAGCATCGGCGCTTTCTCCGCCGCCTCGGATGGCGTCAATCGATCGCTGAGTTTGCCGCGGTAGATGACGTGAATGGCGTCGCCGAGCGCGAATGCTTCGTCGAGGTCGGAGGTGATGAGGAGGATGGCAGCGCCGCGCGCCGCGGCAGCGCGCAGTTCATCGTGAATGAATCGCGTCGCTTCGATGTCGAGCCCACGCGACGGCTCGGCGGCGACGATGACCTCCGGCTTCCGCTCCAGCTCGCGCGCGAGGATGACTTTCTGCTGGTTGCCGCCAGAGAGCGATCCGGCGCGCTGAAGCGGCGACTGCGCACGAATGTCGAAGCGCTCGATCAACGCCGCCGCGGTCTGCGCGGCAACGCGCGGCTGCCAGCGCGGTTCTGCCAGCGCGATGTTTTCCGCGATCGTCATCTCGGCGATCAGCCCGTCGCGCGCGCGATCCTCCGGGATGTGCGCAACGTGCCCGCGTAACGAGTCTCGCAGCGACGCCGCCAGCTCCGACTGCCCGTTGCCGGCCACGCCGATAATGGCCACGATCTCGCCCGCGTGAACGGCGAGGCCATCGTCAAGTTGTAGCATCGGCAAACGTAGGTCGGACTCTCCAGTCCGACTCTTTTCCGAAGTTCGTCGGACTAGAGAGTCCGACCTACGTTCCACCTGCCGCCGCTCCACCATCGCCTCAGCCAACTCTGGCGCCGTCATCGTCCCGCCGCCGGCAACGATCCGTCCCCTCCGCATCACCACCACCCTCGTCGCCACTTCCAGCACTTCAGGAATTTTGTGGCTGATGAAAACGACGGTCGCGCCGTTCGCCGCGAGTTGGCGCATGACCACGAAAAGCTCGCGCGCCTCCGCGGGCGCGAGCACGGAAGTCGGTTCGTCGAGGATGAGAAAGCGCGGATGGCGCGCAACGGCTTTGATCAGCTCCAGCTTCGCCTTTTCGCCGACGGAGATATCGGCCACCCGACGATGCACGTCACGCAGCGCGATGCCGGAGTCGCGAATGATCGTTTCCGCATCGAGGCCCCACATCGCCAGCGCCAGGTTCTCGGCGATCGTGAACTCGCTGACGAGGAGGAAGTGCTGGTGGACGATGCCTGCCGAGGTGCGGTCGTCGATCGATCCTTCGTCAGGGGATAACTCGCCGGCAGCGATCGACATCAGGGTCGTCTTCCCCGCGCCGTTCTCGCCAACGAGTCCGACGATCTCGCCGGGCGCAAAGGCGAGGGAGACGTCGTCGACGGCGACGTTGGTGCCGAAACGCTTCGTAATGTGCGAGAGCCTCATGGGGTCAGACCCGAAGTGGAAGTGACGAAAAACGTCCTTCGCTCCTGATGTAAGCCAGTTTTTGTCACTTCCACTTCGGGTCTGACCCCTTCCACGAGCGCTAGAATTTGCCTCGCGGCACCGTAAACGTTCCTGCCTGGATCGCGGCGTCGAGTTTCTCGACTTCGGCCACCGTTTGCGGCGACAGCGTTGGTTTGAGCTTGTCGTTCCAGACGAGCGAGACGACACGCTGGCGGCGGCCGAGCCAATAGATCTGCGGTTTGAATTGGTGATCGTGGACGAGGTTGGCCATGTAGACGAACGCGCCGGGAACGTCGAGGACGGCCGAGGCAACGATGACGTCGGGCGCCATATCGTTTTGGTTTTTGTTCGATCCGAAGCAGCGGACTTTGCGCTCCTGGCACGCTTGGAACACGCCGCGGCCGGCTTCGTTGGCTTGATGAAAGATGAAGTCGCAGCCGGCGTTGATGAGCGAGAGCGTGGCCAGCTTGGCGGCGCCGGCGTCGTCGAAGTTGCCGGTGTAAATTTCCTTCACTTCGAAGTTCGGATTCACCGACTGCGCGCCCGCGCGGAAGGCGAGGAACGTCGATGCGATCGACGGCAGGTTGATGCCGCCGACGACGCCCGCCTTGCCCGTTTTCGACTCGCGCGCTGCGATGACGCCGAGGAGGTAGGTGGCCTGCTCGAGCTCGAAAACCATCGGGGAGACGTTTGGCGCCACGGAGCTGCCTGAGGTCGTGATGAAGATCGTCTTCGGATACTGCTTGCCGGCTTTGAGCGCGGCGTCCTGAAATTCGAAGCCGTGGCCGAAGGCGAGGTCGTAGCCTTTCTCCCCGTACGATCGAAATCCTTCCTCGACCTCGGCGGGTGTCTTCGTCTCCTGGTTGGAGATTTCGGCGTGAAGCTGTTTGTGAATCTCCTGCAGACCTTCGTATGCGATGGCGTTCCACCCGCCGTCGTTGACGGAACCGGGAGTGAGCAGACCGACCTTCATGGCCGATGACGATGCCTCGGGTTTCGGACAGCCGAGGAGAAGAATGGTGAGTGAGGCGAGTGCGAGGAGCGCGTGGATGCGTTTCATGGCGGCGATTGTATTGCGCTGCGCGCGTTGCCGGTTGTCAGTTAGTTGCGCTTCGCGCGTTGTCCATGGGGCCCCGAGGTAGCCGGCAACTGACAGCGACAACGCGCGCAGCGCAATACCAGCAATTTGTGATACATCGTCGCCAGCGCGGAAGGAGGCGCATCCTCATGGACGACATCGAACGGGATAGCAATGAAGGCGATGACGACGAACAGTTCGAGCAGATGATCGTGGAGAACAGCATCCTGCTTCACAGCCTCGCTGCGCTGCTGGTCCGCAAGGGGCTGATCAAGCAGGAAGAGATCGATGCGGAGATGGACAAACTCTACGACGAGATGGAGAAATTCGACGGCGAATGACGCGCCGTTCGCATGGAATAGGCCCGATCCTGAGATGTTTCGGACGAACGTCGATTCAACCGGAGAAACTGATGAAAATTCGTAGCTTGTTGATGGCCGCTGCCGTCCTGACAGCAACGGCCACCAGTGGTTTTGCCGCGCTCTCTCCTGCCAAAGTGGATTGGGGCAGGGGCCCGGTGCAGTACCTCATGACGAATGAAGAAAAAGCGGCCTGGAAGGCGCTGCAGACGGATGCCGATGCCGACGCCTTCATCGAGCTTTTCTGGGCTCGCCGCGATCCCACGCCCGCCACGCCCCGCAACGAATTCCGCGAGGAGTTCGATGCCAGTGTGAAGGCGGCTGATAGTCAGTTCAGTCATGGACGGAAGAAGGGCTCGATGACGGATCCCGGCCGCGTGCTGATCGTCTTCGGAGCGCCGACCACCGCCAAGCGCACAACCACGCCTGGGACTGGCCAGCAGAACACGAGACAGGACATGCGGAACGCCGAGATCGGCAGTGCGATGACGAGCTCCGGTTCGGCGGACATGACCTGGACATACGAAGCGGCGCTGGCGCAGAAAGCCTTCGGACTTCCCCGCCTCGACGTGACGTTTCACGATCAATATGGCGAAGGCGATTTCAAGCTGGCCACGCCAATGGTCGATGCCAATTCGGCGATGACACAGAAGATGATCGCCAGCTTCATCACGCAGCCTGGCTTGACGAAAGCTCCCACGTTCCAGGCCGCGAGTGCAGCTCCGGTGGTGCCACCTCCGCCCGCTGCAGCAGCTACCACTCTCAAGACCGCGGCACTCGAATCGGCGGTCGTCGAAGCGAAGGGCGGCAAGGGAAACAATCACGGCGCCGCGCTCGCGTACGCGGAGCTGATGTCGCCGGCAGGTGAGCCGTTCATCCCGGTCGCCGTCTACGTTCCCGCGTCGGCCGGAGTTGCCGCCGATGGAGCCGACACGATCTTCGGTGCGGTCGAAGATGCGTCGGGAAAACGCGTGACGATGTTCGAAGAGCCGG
>DATAMS010000350.1:0-2487 GCA_036260495.1 Thermoanaerobaculia bacterium | reverse complement strand
CAGCTCTTTTTCGAGCTGCTGTCCCGGCCGCAAGTTCCGCCAGTAGTTGCGGCAGGCGTTGCTCACGCCTGCGATCAGCCAGCGGCGGTCGTCGCCGATCACTTTTTCGTGCCTGATGAACGATACGAACACGTCGTGGATGAGAGGTTGGATATCAGGTGCCGGGATCCGGAAGCGGCGCCGGGCGACGAAACGAAGGAGATCGCAATAGGCCTCGTACGCGTCCGCGACCCGATCGGTGAGTGCGGCATCGAAGTCCTTAAGCATGGATTGGGGGATAGGCGAAGTATCGCTGCCCAACCCTTTGATGGCAATCCCCAATTGATAACAAAAAGTGCGCTGCCGGTTCTGATCTCAACAACGAGAGGCCTCTCCGAACGAACGTCGCCCGGCTTGCCCGATGGGCGGAAGGGAGGGGTCTATGCTCGATTTTCTCGTCAGTCTCTGGCTGGAGAGCCGGCTTTCTGTTCCGGACGGTTAGTCAGTCGATCGCCGCGTCAGGGATCGGGGGCGCGTCTCCGATTCCTGATGTGTTTCACGCGAAGGCTTTCTCCGTGCTCTCCGCGTCTCCGCGTGAAACAGCTTTTCTTGTCTCAGATCCCCTGATCTCTCGTCTCTGATCCCCGATCTCTGCTTCTCCCCCTTCGCATACAATCGCGCCGAACGGAGGAGCAAAACATGCCGGTGGCCGCTCCCGCGATCGAAGCAAATCCACTTCGCGAAGGTCTGGAGCAGGAACGCGTTCCCGATGCCTCCTGTCTCGTCATTTTCGGCGCCTCGGGCGATCTCACCCAGCGCAAGCTGATCCCGGCGCTCTACTCGCTCGCGCACGACGGCCTGCTGCCGCCCGGCCAGACCATCATCGGGTACGCGCGTCCCGACTACACCGACGACGCCTTCCGCATGGCCATGCGCGAGGCGTGCGACAAGTTTGCGCGCACCCGTCCGGTCGACGAGGCCGTCTGGGACAACTTCGCCAAAGGCCTCTTCTACGTTCGCGGCGAGTTCAGTGAGCCTGATGGCATTCTTCGCCTGAAGGCCAGGATGAAGGAGTTCGATGAATCGCGCGGAACCGGCGGCCGGCGCATCTATTACCTCGCCGTCCCGCCCCAGTTTTTTCCGACGATCACTGAGTTGCTCGGCCGCGAGAAGATGGTCTCGGATCCGGAGCAAGGCGGTCCGTTCACGCGCGCCATCATCGAGAAACCGTTCGGCCACGATCTGGCCTCGGCGAAGGAATTGAACCGTGTCGCGGTCTCCACGTTCCGCGAGCGCCAGGTTTTCCGCATCGATCACTACCTCGGCAAAGAGACCGTCCAGAACCTGCTGGTTCTCCGCTTCGCGAACGGCATCTTTGAGCCGTTCTGGAACCGTCAATACATTGACCATGTGCAGATCGCCGTGGCCGAGTCGATCGGCGTGGAGAAGCGCGGTCCGTATTTCGAGACCGCCGGCATCTCCCGCGACATCATCCAGAATCACATGCTCCAACTCGTCTCGCTGATCGGGATGGAGCCACCGGTTGCGTTCGAAGCCGACGCCGTGCGCGACGAGAAGGTGAAAGTGCTCCGCGCCCTGCGCGAGTTCCCGCGCGGCCACGAGACCGATGTTTCCGTGCGCGGCCAATACACCGACGGCTCGGTTCTTGGTGAGAAGGCGATCGCCTACCGCAAGGAAGTGAACGTCGATCCGAATTCGAATGTCGAGACCTACGCGGCGCTGAAGATCTTCATCGACAACTGGCGCTGGGCCGACGTGCCGTTTTATCTCCGCGCCGGAAAGCGCCTGCCGAAACGCGTCACCGACATCTCAATCCACTTCCGTCCGGCGCCGTATCCGCTGTTCAACAAGCTCACGCACGTGACGATGCAGCCGAACGTGCTGGCCATTCGCATCCAGCCAGACGAAGGCATCTCGCTGAAGTTCGATTCGAAAGTTCCCGGTCCGACGGTCCGCACGTCTCCGGTGACGATGGAGTTTCGCTACGCAACATCGTTCGGCGCCGAGCCACCCGAGGCATATGAGCGGCTGCTGCTCGAAACGATGCTCGGCGATTCCACACTGTTCGCGCGCCGCGACGAAGTGGAGACCGCGTGGGCCTGGCTCGATCCGCTCCTCAACGCCTGGGCCGCCGATCCGATCGGTCCCGAGCTTTATCCGTCCGGAACCTGGGGCCCCGAGGCCGCCGACAAACTCATCGAGCGCGACGGACGCAAGTGGAGAAGGCCGTGAGCGCGGCAGCGCAGTTTTTACGTAGGTCGGACTCTCTAGTCCGACTTGTTCGTGCTGTCGGACTGGAGAGTCCGACCTACGTAAGACGTCGACTTCCGTCATCCTTGCTTTTTGTACGTAGGTCGGACTCTCTAGCGAGGCTCTGCCTCAAACCGACGAGATGTAAGCAAAGCTTTTCAAGGGGAGTGACTCCAGCGGAACGACGGAAGCGGCGCCGAGGCGCGGCAGCCGTATATTTGAGCCGTTAAGCGGCGA
>DATAMS010000349.1:0-15472 GCA_036260495.1 Thermoanaerobaculia bacterium | reverse complement strand
TCGCCGCTTAACGGCTCAAATATACGGCTGCCGCGCCTCGGCGCCGCTTCCGTCGTTCCGCTGGAGTCACTCCCCTTGAAAAGCTTTGCTTACATCTCGTCGGTTTGAGGCAGAGCCTCGCTAGAGAGTCCGACCTACGTTCTACATCGATCGCGAACGACTGTGGTGCTTCGATGTTGGAGGTTAGTTCTTCGGGTAACGTTCGAGCTCGTCATTAGTAGGCAAACGTAGGTCGGACTCTCCACAGGCAAACGTAGGTCGGACTCTCCAGTCCGACTCCGGCCGTTTGAATCGTCGGACTAGAGAGTCCGACCTACGTTGAACTCGATCTTGAGAGCGACGTTGCTTCGGTTCACGAATCGTAAATAGGCAAACGTGGGTCGGATTCGCCAGAGACCTACGTTTCAGCGCGCGTTTCCGTTCGGCGTTTCGAACGTCAGTGAGGCCCAGAGGCTCTCCCATTCCGCGCCGGAGTTGGCGGGGGCGTTGGTCATTACGACGGATTTGATCAGCCATACGCCCGGGCGGGGGAGGGCGAAGGAGAATGCGCCGTCGTAGCCGCTTCGGGCGCCCATGCGGATTGCGGGATTGCTTTGCCAGACGGCCATGACGAGCGCTCCCGGAATCGGCCGGCCTTCGTAAAGAACGCGGCCGAGGAAGGGGGCGGTGCTGACGGTGGGATCGTGAGTGGGGACGATTTCGTAGCGAAGTCCAACCGGTTGCGTCGCCAGAGACGACGACTTCTTGCCGGTGAGCAGCGCTTTTGCGCAGCGCGAGAAAATCTCGCGGCTCGGCTTCAGGCGCTCGCCGCGTTTTGCGCGGATGTTGATGATGTGCTCGAGGCCCTGCAGGCGGAGGTACTCCTCGAATTTCGCGGGAGCCATTTCCACGAGTGACGTCCGGCTGCGGTAGGCGATGACGGCGGTGGCCCGGCCATCGGCCTGAAACCATCCCGCGGGATCGGTCCCTTCAATGCCGTCGATCGGATCCTCGTGGCCGTTCTGCCGGATTACGAAGCGCTCGATCGCGGAAGAGACGCGCGGCACGGCATCGCCAACGAAGTCCTGGCCGACGCGCAGGCCGACCGAGACAGTCTGTCCAGGCTCGGGATGAAACGTGGAGGGCTCGATCCAGAAATCGTGGGCGTGAAGAACGGCCGCAGTCAGCGCGACTGCGGCCGTCAGGGCAATCCGTCTCACGCCTATTTGTACTGACGCCGGCGGCAGAAGATCTTCACCACGATCCAGTTCTCGATCACGATGAGGATGAGAATGATCACGAGCCACATGATGACCAGCGGCCAGATGCTCTTCAGCGGCGGCTTCTCGGGGCTGTCCGGCCATGGTTCGGCCAAGTAGGGGAACGTATCGAGGAACGGTTTGTCATTGACCGTTTGCCGCGGGAACTTGCCCTCGACATACGCCAGTTCCTGAAGGATGCAGTCGCCGTATTGGCACGTGATGCCGACGATGTCGTCGGGCAATTGGCGTCCATTGGGAAAGCCGGGCGGGAAGCGGTTCGTGTAGATCATCACGTCGGGCGCGATGTCGTATTTGCGGATCTGCCAGACGTATTGGATGAGACCCGCGATTGGCTGGGTCTCCTTGTAGCGATTGAAGAAGTTATAGAGCTTGTCTCTCTTCTTCATCTGCTCGAGGATGGCCGGCACCTGATCCTGGACCTTGAGCGTGTTGAGGAAATCGAACCGTCCGAGCTGGCTGCGATTCGAGCGTCCGACGTGATCGAGCATCTCGTCGCCTTTGTGCGTCGTGCCCCAGAGGATCCAGTCCTGTTGCCCGGCGGGGAAGGACGACATAGGAATGCTCAGGACCATGGAGATGACGTTTTTCTTGAAGAACCGCGGAAAGATGAACGGATCGTCGCGTGTGCCGCTCCAGACTTGGATGTTCTCGGGATTCTTCAGACCGACGATCGTTTTCGACTTCACCGTCGTGTCGTCGTTGAGGCGGAAGGTGATCGTCACGTCGTCGCTGATGCCCGAGGGATTGACGACGGTTCCGCCGTAACGGGCGTGGAAGTCGGGATCGTCGTACGTGACCTTGCTGTGCAGATCCATGTGTACGACGTACGAGAACGGCTCGAGCTGATACGGCTTGGGCGCCGTCAACGCACGCCGGACGTTCAAGATCAGGATCATCTGATCGCCCTTCGGAAAGAAGAAGAGACCGGTGATGTTCGAGAGCGGCTCTTTCAGCGTCATCGGATCGGCGTGATCGGATGCCTGGACCGCAATAGGCAGCAGGATGAGGAGCGCGAGAATGGCAACGGTCAGCTTTTTCATCACTTCACTCCTTTTCGAAAGGCGGTGCTCGGATCGTTGCGGTCGAACCGCCACGGCGGGTGGTTGAAATGGAGGACGTGATCGCCGTTGTACGACGCGACGGCGCTATCGAACGTGATCGTTCCGATCGAGCGCCAGTTGGTGATGTCGCGGCGCTGTTTCACCGGCAGACCATGCGTGGTGCCGGTGTCCGACGTTTCGATGCGGAAGGTGAGCGTCCGTTTCGATGCGGCTTTGCCGTCGCCGAGCTGCCAGAGGATCTCGTCGCGGAAGTCGTTGTGCTCGCCCGGCATGACCGGCTGCTCCGGCACGACCGTCAACTGCATGAACTCCGGGGCGCTCGTTCGATCGCCGGCCGGTTTGCCAAGCTCGGCGATTTGGTAAACCTGGCGGATCGTATTTTGCTTGTCGGCGAGCCCGAGTGCCAATCCGGTCGCCAGGAAGACGCCGAAACCGCCGAGGCCGCGCTGAGACGCGGTCACGTTCGGAGCGTTGCGAAGTACGGCTTCGTTGATGTTTTTCACGAGCTCGCCGCCGATGTCCTGCTGCGTGATGAAAGAGGCGGTGGGGAGTTTGTCAGGATGGTTGCGGTCGGTCGTCGGATAGAGGCGGGCGATCATCGCCAGCGATCGCGTGAACCCTCCACGCGTTTCCGTGCAGCATGTGGAATAGCGCGCGATGATGAGTCCGCGGCTACCTTGTTTGAAGTAGCCGGTGTATGGAGTGTCTGCCGTGATCTCCCACATGCCGGTGAGGCAGACGGCGTTCGGATGCAGCAGGCGCTGAGCACCTTTGCCGTCCGGGCCCCAGCGCAGGTCCGCCTGCGAGGCAACGACGCGCCGCGCGGCGGCCAGAAGGTTCCACGGCTTGCCGAACGGCAGGAAGCCGTGCAACACGCTGCCCAGCGTCACCGGAAACTGTGGGAACGGCTTTGGATAGGGATTGGCGAAGATCGCGTCGCGCACTTCGCCGAACCGCGATCCGGTGAATTGAAGATCGTCGTTTCCTACACCTTCGTTGGCGTCGAAGTCGGGCATCACAGCCACCCGCCGTCTTTTTGCGGAACGAGAACGCCGAGGAGGCCGGCGGCGAGCCCGACGTGGGCCACGTAAACGCGGACGAAGAAGACTGCCGCAGTGAGCCAGGCCGGATTGAACGGCTGCTCACGGATTGCGGAGAGCGAGACGACCAGCGCGATGGCGAGAATCAGGATTCCTTTCGCGCCCATTTTCCAGGCGATGATCCCTGTGAGGATTCCGGTACCGCCCACGACCCACGGCAACAAGCTCGATGTGACGACGGATGCGACGACAGCGATGACGATGCCGAGAACGAACAGGAGCCTGACAGCCATGCGTGTCTCCGATCGGGATTCAAAGGGTTAACGGCGCGCTGCCGCGGCGATGACGTCCGCGGCTTTCTCTCCGATCATATAGACGGACGTAACGATGAAAAATCCGGGGATCTTGGGGAACACCGACGCGTCGACGATGCGCAGGTTCTTCGTGCCGTGAACCTGGAAGTTCGTGTCGACGACGCCGCCGTTGCTCTGCGGGCCGATCGGGCAGGAGCATGAAGCGTGATGGCCCCAGGCGTTGTTTTGCACGAACTCTGCGATCTGCTCGTCCGTCTGCACCTTTTCGCCCGGCAATTCCTCTTCGGCGATCAGTCCTTTCTTGCGGAGCTCGGCGGTGAGCTGGCGTACGAACTTGATGCCTTCGACGACCGACTTCAGATCGTCGCCCTGCGTGTCGTTGCCTTCCGAGAAGTAGCAGAACTCGATCTCGGGCATGTCGCGCGGATCGGCCGACTTCAGGCGAACGGTTCCAGCGCAGTTGTTCGTGTGGGCCTTGAGGATGGCCCACGTCAGGTAGTTGAGGTTTTCGGCGAAGATCTTCGAATAGTTCGGGAAGTAGCCATAGAACTTGCCGAGTAGGGCGAAGATGAAGAGATCGGGAAGGGGGCGTTCCTTCAGGGAGCGTTTGATGATCGCGGAGACCGCGCCGTTGGTCGTGTAAACGCCGTCGCGTTTTTCTTCCCACTCTTTGTACTGCGGATCACCTTTCGCGAACTTGGCGTCCTTCAGCACCCACCATTCCTTGAAGTTCATGCGGTTGACGACGCCGACTTCGTAGCGGTCCTGCAGATTCGAGCCGACGCCGGGTAGATCGACGCGCACCTTGATGCCCATCGACTCGAGGTGCTGCTTCGGTCCGATGCCGGAGAGCATGAGGAGTTGCGGCGAGTTGTACGCGCCGCCAGCGAGGATGACCTCGCGCGAGACCTTGACCTGTTTCACCTGGCCGGGATCGGGACTCGGTTTTGCGCTCGCTCGATAAAGAGCGGCGCCTTTCAGATACTCGATGCCGATGGCTTTGTTGCTGTCGTCGAAGAGGACGCGTGTGGCGAGCGCATCGAGCTCGATCTTCAGTTTGTCCGGGTGCGCTTTGGCGACGTCGAGGACGCGCTCGCGGCTTCCATTCCGCGCGTGGCTGTTCGTCGCCAGCGGCGGATAGCGGATGCCGGTCGAGTCGCCGTCGACGAGACGCCAGTCGTTTGGATCGCCTTTGCCGAGAATCGTCCATTTGAGCCGCTCGGTGAACGGCGTGCCGATGTTCTCCTCGGTCGCGGCGATCGTGTCGATGAGGAATTTGTCGATGCCCTGATCGTTGATGGCCGCTTTCGGAATGGCCACTTCGGTGTTCAGCCATCCGCTGAAACCGTGACGCGTCGGGTTGATGCCGGTGAGTTTCTGCAGGAAACGCCAGCCCGGACGATGGTGGCAGTTCTCCATGCGCTCGAAATACTTGCGCATGTTCTT
Organism: Thermoanaerobaculia bacterium; assembly: GCA_036260495.1. Taxonomy (GTDB): domain Bacteria; phylum Acidobacteriota; class Thermoanaerobaculia; order Gp7-AA8; family Gp7-AA8; genus JADGNZ01. The sequence goes on along the minus strand of DATAMS010000349.1, from coordinate 10,349 downwards.
CGGCCCCCAGGAACTGTCGCCGGTGAGGTCTTCGACGAAGCGCCAGTCGTCGTTGTGGGGATAGACGGTGATCTGTGCGTTGTGCGCGGTGCAGCCGCCGAGCGTTCCGGCGCGTGGATAGAGGATGCGCGGACCGTCGGGCGTGTCGACATGCTTCGGGTCGCGCCGCTGCACCTCGTTGTCTCTGTAGTGACGAACCCAGAAGTCCCACTTCATCGCGTCGTTTTCGGACGCGAAGGCATGGAACACGGGAACGTTGTAATCGTCCGGCAGACGATTGGCGGTTGGATTGACCGGATCGCCTCCATTCAGCGTTACCGGATCGCCGCCAGCTTCGAGAAGCAGGACTTTGAAGCCGGATTCGGCCAGGCGCGCGGCGACGGTACCGCCTCCGGCGCCCGACCCAACGACGACATATTCGTAATCGGCAGTCGTGTCAGCCATCGTTTTCTCCCTTCAGGAATTGGCGGTCAGAACGTCTTCAGGAATGCCATGAGCGCTTGTTTGTCGGCGTCGGTCAGTCCCGGCTCGCCTTCTTTCGCCGGCAGGTAATCGGTGCCGAAGTAATGACCCTTGTTGACGATGAAGTCTTTGCACTTGCTGACGCCGAGAAGCTTCGGAACCAGTGGCGCGAACTGCTTTCGGGCTTCCTCTTCGGTGTAGTTGGCAGGCAACGAATTCAGGTCGTGTTTGATGTGCAGGAGAAGGTCGAGCACTTCCGCGCCCTTGTTCAGATCGATGTTGGAGAGCAGGTTGATCGGCGTGCCGGTCGGAATCGGACCGAGTTTGATGCCGCCGGAGTTGAAGACGTTCGGGAAGAATTTGTCGAGCGTTCCCGAGAGAGGATTGAGGAACGGCGGCAGGAATCCGGGCGCAACAGTGAGGAAGGTCGGTCCGGGTGTGACGTCGATGATCCCGTTGAGCGTTTTTCCCGAAGCCGTGACGTAGCTGCGGCTGCCCTGGCGCTTCTCCGGCCAGAGCAACTGCGTGAGGCCATCCTCGAACGTCTTCTCGCGGCCGGCGACCGAGCCGCTGCCGTCGAAGCTGCCGAGGCTGTTGTTCTGGAAGTAGGGCGCCGTGGACCAGACGCTGATCAGCGAGGCCGGACGCGTGTAGCCGCGGCCGCCGCCGGGCATGTCGTACTCCGACGGCTCGCCGGTGTATGGATTGTGGACGAGGACCTTGCCGACCGCCGGCAGGTTCTTGTACGACTCGGAGGAGAAGTTGTCCCAGATGTTGTCCCGGATCGCATTCGTTGCCAGCGGACTGCAGATGTTCGTTTCCATCAGCGTCGACGGAACGCGCAGTTCGGTGGAGAGGTAGTTGTCCTTGAGGAAGTCGGGACTCATGACGATGGCCTTCATCTGGTCCTTGAATTCCTGCGTCTTGGTCCACTGCCAGTAGTCGTTCCAGTACTTGAGGTAGTCCGGACCGATGCTTCCGGCCGGGAAGAAGTTCGCAAACGCTTTGTCGGGCAGCTTGCTCGAATGACAGCGCGCGCAACGCTCGGCGAAGACTTCCTTGCCGCGCGGGAGGAGCGCCGCATCGGCCGCGAGATAGGCGGCGCCGCCCGGAGCGCTGGCGAGGTAATCGGGCTTGGCGCTGGCGAGGAAGAAGAGCGCGAGGTCAGGCGTCTGTGCGATGTTGGCCTGCCAGTACGTGGAGTTCTTATCGGCGTCGGCGATCTTGATCGGCGAGATCGGCTGGAGCGCGGAGCCGCCGGCGAGCGGCGTGAAATGCAGCAGCCATTCTTCGCTGAAGAGGCCGATGTTGACGTACACGCGATTGAGTGCGCCGAGCGCGCCGACGGAGTCCGAGCCATCTTTGAGCACGTGCGTGGTGAAGGCTGTCTGCGTGCCCTTGTCGTAGAACTTCGTCAGCGGCGTGCCGGCAGGGACGTAATCGTTGAACTGCTTGTTGTCGTCGCTGCCGCCGGCGAGGTGTTCGGCGCCCCACTTGCGGCCGATCTCGAGACGCGCGCCGAGGTTGTAGATCGCGTTCATCGTGCGCGGGTTGTTGATCTGATCGGACGAGACGAGCGACGTGTCGAGCGCACCGGGACGTGAGGTGTGGAAGAGCTGGAAGACGAAGCTCGTGGCGTCGTGGTCCCACATGAAGATGCGGTCGATCCAGAAGTACTGCGCGCCGGGATTGCTGTTCAGATTGGCCCAGGTTGGGTTCTCCGGATCGGCAGGAGGATTCGTCGGGCTCGGGCCGACGTGGCAGAAGCCGCACGACATGCCTACCCGATACGGTTTCACGAGGGTGGCATCGTTGTAGTACGCGGGATCGGTGTAGTACTTGACCGGGTCCCACTTCGCCTGCGCTTTTTCGTCGAAGGCTGGATTGGGGAAGAGGCGCAGTCCGACGATGCCGGTACCGTAGCCGTAGTACGAGCCAAGCGCCAGCTTGCCGGTGCCGCGGGCGCCGGTCTTGACGCCGGGATACTTCGTCTCGTTCTCGAATGGATCGGGTCCGCAGCCGTTTCCTTCGACGCGCTCGTCGAGCCAGAGGCCCCAGCGGTCGGCGCGCGGTCCGCTCGGTTTCTTGAAGCAGGGCTCATTCACGAGTCCAAGCACCGACCAGCGGTTGGAGCGGCTGAACTTGAGGCTCGGATGATTGGAAAGAGTCTTCAGGAGATCGAGGTATCCGGCGCTTCTGCGGGAGAGCTCATCCCAGAGACGGTCGTTGCCGGCCGTCCAGACGATCCAGTTGTTGCGGCCGATGACGGCACTCTTCACGGCCGCATCGGCGGTGATGCCGGGAACGTACGGATCGAGGGCGGTGCGGACCGCTTCCGGATTCTTCGTAACGCCGTAGTCCATGTCGGCGTAGTAATCCTCGTCGGCACCCGGCATGCTCTTGGCGTCGCGCCCGGCGGCCATCGCTTCGTCCTTGACGGTGCCTGGCTCCGGTCCCTTCTTCTCCAGAATCTTGTTCCAGATCCAAAGACCGCCAATGACTACGATGACGATGATGATGATCGTGATCAGGAGCTTTTTCATGGATTTCCTCCTTGACGAGGCGCGAAACCTCACCCTTTCTCTTAACCTAGGAGTGACCGAGCGGAACTTTTCCCTACCGTGAGTTTCTATTTTTGCACGAAGAGACGGAAAGTTTTCGACGAAACAGTGGAGGAACCTCGGGAAAGATGGGATTCCGGCGTTACTCGTCCGGCCAGGGGGGGAGCTGGTTCGCGAGGCGGGCAGGGGGGCAGGCTACAACTTCGCCAGTTCGCGCAGGCGCGTGATGCTCGGAATCTCGATCACGCGGGCCTTGACGACGATCACGCCGATTGCGGAGAGCGCCGACATCGTTCGTGAGACCGTTTCGCGCGATGCGCCGATCATCTGACCGATCTGTTCGTGGGTCAGATCCATGTCGAGCCAGACGTGATCGCTGGGATGATCGCCCGAATCGACCCAGGAGACGAGAATACGCGCCAGCTTCTCGCGGATGCTGCTGGAGAGATTGAGCGTGCGGATGTCGCGTTGGGAGTCGTAGTAGTTCGCGCTGAGCTGCTCGATGACGTGCCGCGAGGCATCCGGCGATTTCTTCAGGAAGTTGAGAAAGTCTTCGCGCAGCACATGCGACACGCGCGACGGTTCCATCGCCTCGGCGCTGAGCAGGTATGGCTTGCCGAGGATGACGGCGTTGAGCCCGAGCATCTCGCCGGCATTGGCAATCTTCGTAATGAACGTTTTTCCGCGTGCGTTCGATCCGAAGATCATGGCCCGGCCGGAATCGAGAATATGCACGCCGTCGGGCTGATCGCCCTCGCTAAACAGAATGCTACCGGACTGGTAGACGCGCGACGTGCGCTTGCACGTGACAAACGTTTGAAGCGCCGAGGTGTCGAAAATGCGAGGCATTGGTCGAGTGACTCGATTAAGTGGCAAACCGGAAAAACGAGAATGTGCAGTTTATCGCAACGGATCGGTTACTGAAACCGGTGATTTAAGTCACCTTCCCGTATCGGTGATCACGGTGTTCCCGAAAATGGCGTGGAATCATCGCCGGCATGCCACGCAGGGGTTCTGCGCGGTAATCAGGTCCTGCCTGGTGACCCGAGACGAGCCGGTCATTCATCAGGATTGGTCAGACGGCTTTGAGTCTTCGAACCAAAGAAATTCGCATAGCAAACTCCAAATATGCGGAGGTTTACAGATATATCGCAATTAGTATAACCTTAATACGATCAGCGGCCGGAATAGTTTCCGGGCATTGAGAGATCGTGCCGCTCTGGCCGGGGGAGGACGAATGGCGTCGATGGTGGAACAACCCGAGGAGCAATTTCGGAGTCTCCTCGAAGCTGCACCCGATGCGATGGTCATCGTCAATCAGGCAGGCTCGATCGTCCTCGTAAATACACAAACCGAAAGGTTGTTCGGTTTCAGCCGCGAAGAGTTGCTCGGGAAACAGATCGAGGTACTGATCCCGGCTCGATTTCACGCGCACCACGGCGATCATCGCGACGGCTACTTTGCTGATCCGCACGTTCGTCCGATGGGTGCAGGGCTGGATCTTTATGGCCTGCGCCGGGATGGCACGGAATTCCCGGTCGAGATCAGCCTGAGTCCCTTGCGCACACCGGAGGGATTGCTCGTCACCAGCGCCATCCGCGACATTTCCGACCGCAAGCGGATCGAGCGCGCGCTGAAGGAAAAGAACAACGAGCTGGAACGGGCCAATCAGGCCAAGGACCGCTTTCTGGCAAGCATGTCCCACGAGCTGCGTACGCCGCTCAACGGCATTATCGGATTCGCGGAGTTTCTCGCGGACGGCAAGCCCGGTCCGGTCAATGAAAAACAGAAGGAGTACCTCGAAGACATCCTCAAGAGCGGCCAACACCTCCTGCATCTCATCAACGACATGCTCGACCTCGTGAAGGTTCAGGCGGGAAAGCTCGAGTTGAGCCCGGAAGTCTTCGATATCCGGGCCGGGATCGAAGAGGTTTGCGCTGTCGTGCATCCGATCGCCGAACAAAAAAACATCGATGTTCGCGTCGAGATCGAGCCGGGCCTGGACAGCATCACGCTCGATCTACAGCGTTTCCGGCAGATTCTCTACAACCTCCTCTCCAACGCGCTGAAGTTTACGGACGACGGCGGCCTCGTGACGATCAAGGCGGACCGCGGCGCGGATGGCAACATCCGGATTTCGGTTCAAGACAGCGGCATCGGCATCGCCGCGGACGACATCCCGCGCCTCTTCACCGAGTTCGAGCAGTTGGAGACCGGCATTGCCCGCCGTTTCGGAGGCACCGGCCTCGGTCTGGCCCTGACCCGGAGCATCGTCACGTTGCAGGGCGGCTCGATCGAAGTGGAGAGCGAAGTTGGTGTCGGAAGCACATTTACCGTCGTTCTACCGCAAGGTTCTCTTGACGAGGAAGCGCCGTGAGCGAGATCACGATCCTGGTCGTGGACGACAACCCCACGAACCTCAAGCTCGTTGCCGACGTTCTCGCGTTCGACGGCTATCGCATTCTTAAAGCGGGCGATGCCGAGGAGGCGCAGGAACTCATCAAGACCTCGGCGCTCGATCTCATCCTCATGGACATTGCGTTGCCGGGTATGGACGGACTGACCCTCACGCGCCAGATCAAAGCGAACGAAAAAACGCGCGGCATCGTCGTCGTGGCTTTGACCGCGTTTGCGATGAAGGGCGACGACGAAAAGGCGCGCGCAGCCGGGTGCGATGGCTACATCACCAAACCGATCGATACCAGGAAGTTACCTGGTTATGTGGCGGGGTGCCTTGCGCGCCGCGGAGCGGAAAGGCCGTCATGAAAATCCTCGTCATTGAAGACCACCCCATTGATCTGAAACTGGCCGGGCGCGTATTGGAAGCGGCCGGCTTCGCTGTGAACGGCATCGATGCCGCCGAGCAGGCCTTCGCTTCGATCAAGGCCGACCGTCCGGATCTCATCCTTCTCGACATGGGTCTACCCGGAATGGACGGACTTGCGCTTTTGAAACGGTTAAAGGCCGATTGGGAAACTCGCGAGATCCTCGTCGTCGCCGTCACAGCCTATCCGGAACGGTTTTCCCAGGCGAAAGCGGTCGAGGCGGGATGTGATGGCTATCTGTTGAAACCGATCAGTACGCGCAAATTGCCGGAGCAGCTCAGTGACGTCGCCGGCAGAGCGAAAAGAGACGAACAATGAAGTCGTTGAAGATCCTCATCGTCGACGATGTGGCCGTCAACCTCAAACTTCTGCGGGTGCGTCTGGAAGGGGAGGGTCACCAAGTCGTCGAGGCGCGCAATGGCATGGAAGCGCTGAAGATTCTGAACGCCGAAGGCGCCGGCGTCATCATCTCCGACATCCTTATGCCGGTCATGGATGGTTACCGGCTCTGTCACGAAGTGCGCCACAGTGAGCGATTCAAAGACATTCCCTTCATCATTCACACCGCCACCTACACGTCTCCCGCCGATAAAGAGTTGTCCCTCGGGCTGGGTGCGGACGTCTATCTGCACAAGCCTGCATCCGCTGAGGATTTGATGAGTGCGATCAGCAACGCGCTGCATACGAAACATCAACAACCCTCTCTTTCACTGGACGGAATGGAGGTCCTCAATCAATACAGCGAGAGGCTTGTGTCCAAGCTCGAGGAGAAAAACATCGAGCTGACGGCTGCAGTCAACCAGCTCGGATTACAGACAACCGCGCTCGAGACAGCGGCCGATGCAATTCTGATTACCGACCGCAAGGGAACGATTCTCTGGGTCAATCCTGCATTTACGGCGATGACTGGCTACAGGAGCGACGAGGCCATCGGCAATACGCCTCGCATGCTCAGGTCAGGAAAGCAGGACGCGGAGTTCTACAAACGTTTCTGGCAGACCATCAACAGCGGCCAGGTGTGGCGCGGCGAATTCACGAACCGTTGCAAGGATGGCAGCATCCGTTACAACGATCAGACCGTCAGCCCGGTTGTTGGCCCCGACGGCGAGATCACCCACTTCGTCGGCGTGCTGCACGACGTGACCGAGCGAAAGCGTGCGGAGGAGGAGCTGCGCAGCACCCATGCGCAATTGCGCCAGTTGCTCGACCACAGTCCGGCGGTGATCTATGCGTTGAAAGTCGAGGGCGGAACGATGACGCCCTATTTGGTCAGCGAGAACGTCAATCGATTACTCGGCTTTGCCTCGGAGGAGACGCTGAGCTTCGATTGGTGGCTGGGACAATTGCACCCCGAAGACCGGGAACTGGCGTTGGCGAGTCTGGACGAAACACTTCGCGAGGGAGTGAGCCGTACCGAATACCGCGTGCAGCACAAAGACGGCGCGTACCGGTGGGTGGAAGACAATCGCCGTCTCGTCCGTAACGAGCGAGGCCAGCCCGCGGAAGTTGTCGGCGTCTGGACCGACATCACCGAGAGCCGGCGCGGGAGAGACGAATTGCGCGAGAGCGAGCGCCGGTTCAGCGACATGCTCCGTAATGTGCAACTGGTTTCAATGACGCTCGACTGCGAAGCGCACATCACATACTGCAACGACTATTTGCTCCGTCTCGCCGGATGGGATCGTGAAGACGTGCTCGGCAAGAGCTGGTTCGACATCTTCCTTCCTGCCGACCGGCGCGCCGAGTTGAAAGCCGTGCACGCCTCGTTAATCGCCGACCAACCGGAGTCGTGGTATTACGAGAACGAGATCATTACCAGAGCCGGTGAGCGGCGGCTCATCTCCTGGAACAATACGGTCCTTCGCTCGACTGGCGGTGACGTGATCGGCACGGCCAGCATCGGCGAGGACATCACCGAGCGTAAGAGCCTGGAGAAGCAACTCCTGCGAACGCAGCGTCTGGAGAGTCTGGGCACGCTCGCGGGCGGCATCGCCCACGACCTCAACAATCTCTTCATGCCCATTCTCATGGGCGCGTCTCTGATCAGGCGCGTCGAGACCAGCGACGCCACGCGCAAAGCGGTCGACAACATCGAGCGCTGCGTCAGGCGCGGTACCGAGCTCGTGAAGCAAGTCCTGCTGTTTGCACGAGGACTCGAAGGCTCGCGGATCGTGATCGACACCGCCAGCATCGTGAGGGAGGTGGAGTCGATTGCCCGCAGCACGTTCCCCAAGAATGTGACGTTCGTGACCGAGCTCGCTCCCAATCTTCCGATGCTTTCGGGCGATCCTACGCAATTGACGCAGGTGCTGCTGAACCTTTGCGTCAATGCACGCGACGCGATGCCCGCCGGTGGACAGATCACCGTAACGATGGGGAGCACCGACGTCGAGCCACACTACGCCGTTGCGCACGGCGGATCGGGCGGCGGCCGTTACGTCGTCGTCGAAGTTTCGGATACCGGGACGGGCATTGCGCCGGAGATCATCGACCGGATCTTCGAGCCATTTTTCACCACCAAAGAAACCGGCCAGGGCACCGGCCTTGGATTATCGACGACGATCGGGATCGTGCGCAGCCACGGCGGATTTCTCACCGTTTCCAGCGAAGTTGGCCAGGGCAGCTCATTCAAAGTCTACTTCCCGGCGCTCTTCGACGGCGCCTTTGCGGCCGCCGAGGGTAATGACAGAGAGCAGGAGCTGCCGCGAGGTGAGGGCGAGCTGATTCTCGTGGTCGATGATGAACGCGCCATCCTCGACATCACCAGCCAGACCCTTACCGCGTTCGGCTATGAAGTTCTCACCGCGGAAGACGGCGCGCAGGCCCTCGACCTCTTTGTCCGCCATCAATCGGAGATCGCCCTCGTTATCACGGACATGGGCATGCCGGTCATCGATGGCGCCACGCTGATCGCCGCCCTCCGCCGCGTTGCTCCCGATGTCCGCATCATCGCCGTCAGTGGCGGACCGGCCGACGCCGCCAAAGTAGTGAAGAGCGGGACGAAGTATTTCCTGGCGAAGCCTTTCACCGCCGAGACCCTTCTGCGCACAGTGTCCGAAGTGCTGGGGGACGAAACGACGGCGAGCACGACTTGACATTTCTACTTGTGAAAAATGGAACGTCGTCCGTCTCTGTTTCTGCATGCCCAACCGTGCCGAGGTGCTGCTGGCGAACTCGATACCGGCCGAAGGCCTTCCTGCGCTGATCGACCTTCGCGCTGAGGTTGAGGCCTTCATCGAGCTGGACTCGAGCGATGCGCGCTACGGGGCTCGTTACCATCGCGTGCTCGCCGCGGTGCACCGGCTCTGTGCCGCGATCGAGGATTGCGAGCTTGCCGGCGTCTCGCGCGGCGAGATCGTCGGAATCCTCGACCCGGTGCGCCGCATTCATGCCCGGTCGCCGTTCGTGAAACGTCTTCAGGAGTGGCCGCGCGGTTATCCCGGAGACTTCGAGACGGTCGAGTATCTCTGCCGGGGCACGAGGGACGTTCCCGCCCAAACGATCGCCGGAATCTGCGAGCAATACTCGCTGACCCGCTCGGTGGCGCAGCAACATCGAAACAAAGTGCAGCATCAGGCCGCGCGCATCATGCGCACGATGCTCGAACGCCCCGGCAAAGCGCGCATCTTCTCGATCGCCTGCGGCAGTTGTCCCGATTTTCGCAGCATCGCGCCACATCTCCCGGCGCTCCTCGGCGAGCTTTGGCTGAACGATGGCGATGCCGGCGCGCTCGACTTCTCGCTGCGCGCGCTCGAACCGATTCGGAGCCGGTGTCAGGTTCACCGAGGCAATGCTCTGAAAGTCGTTCGGAAAGCCGCGCAGGAGCACAGCGCGTATTTCGATCTCGTCATGGCCGGCGGCCTGTTCGATTACCTGCCCGAAAAACACGCCGTCTATCTGATCGAGCACGCGTATTCTCTGCTGCGGCCCGGCGGAGTGCTCTATTTCACGAATATCGCTCGCGGCAATCCATATCGCCCGCTCATCGAATATTTCGGCGACTGGTTCCTGATCGAGCGCACCGAGGATGACATTTACGCGTATTGTCAAACGCTCGGAATCCCGCGCGACGCCATCTCGATCAAGCGCGACGAAACCGGGTTGGCGCTACTTATCGAGATCACAAAACAAGGTTAACGTTGGAACGCCGCCACGCCTAAACGCCGAACTGCTGCAAGTGGTGATCGATGTGCTTGTACATCAACTCGCCCCACTGTTGTCCGGTCAGCCTTCCGAAAAATGCGTGCGTCTGCCCGGCAGCTTTCGCAGGACCGCGCGCCACCAGACGATCGATGAGCCCGATCAGCTTTTGCCGCTCGATGTCGAAATCGCGCTCATCGGAAACGATGAATGACGGATCGGTCGGACCGTTGCGGCTGAACGGCTTCTCGCCGAGGATCGACTTGCGGAAGAACGGCATCAGGATCTTGCCGATCAGCTTCTGCTTCATCGGCCGATCGCCGGTCGCGGTCTCCAGCGCCCGCGCGCAATGCGTGACCAT
>DATAMS010000348.1:0-6532 GCA_036260495.1 Thermoanaerobaculia bacterium | reverse complement strand
TCGCCGCTTAACGGCTCAAATATACGGCTGCCGCGCCTCGGCGCCGCTTCCGTCGTTCCGCTGGAGTCACTCCCCTTGAAAAGCTTTGCTTACATCTCGTCGGTTTGAGGCAGAGCCTCGCTAGAGAGTCCGACCTACGTTGGTGATGTCGGACTAGAGAGTCCGACCTACGTCAATCCCTTCGGAAATGCGCGCCGCGCGACACCGGATTCCGCAGCGCTGCGCTCGACACGATCATGGCCATCTGCTGGCCGTGGAAGAGCTCGACAATGGCCGTACTCATCGTCGACTCGTGGTAGTACTTGGTCAGGCGGCTGCCGAGCTCGCGCATGTCAGCCACGCTGCGTTTCAGGCGCTCGTACGTGCGCACGATGCCGACATAATTCCACATAGTATGCTGAATCGTGGTCCAGTCCTGCAGGATCAGCGCAGGGTCTTCCATGTTCTGGCTTCCTGGCGGCCGCCAGTCGGGGATCGAGGTGAGAAGCGCATCGGGAATCGCGCCGATGCCCGGCGTGCGCGACGAATACGACAGACGTACGGCGGGCGCGTCTCCGAGGCGGGCGCGGCGAGGGATCGGTCCGGTGGCGGCTTCCACTGGGGTCGTGGACGCCTCGTACTTGTTGCGAATCGAGGCGGCGGCGAAGTAGCCCCAGGTCAGGCCTTCCAGAAGTGACGTCGAGGCCAAACGATTGCCGCCGTGCAGGCCGGTGCATGACGTCTCGCCGATCGCGTAGAGCCGTTCCAGCGTCGACTCACCGACGTTGTTTGCGAGGATGCCGCCGCAGAAATAATGCGCGGCGGGAACGACCGGAATCGGATCGCGCTCGATGTCGACGCCGATGTCCGCGCAGGCTTTGCGGATGTTCGGGAAGCGCTCGGCGATCGGTTCGTGGCCGTGGTAGAAATTGGCCAGATCGAGGTAGACGAATTCGTCCTTGTTCGTCGTCAGCTCTTCGACGATGGCGCGCGCCACGACGTCGCGGGGAGCGAGATCTTTCAGCACCGGCGAATACTTTTCCATGAAGTACTCACCCTTTTGATTGCGCAACCGCGCTCCCTCGCCGCGCAGCGCCTCGGAAATTAGATAGTGATTGGCCTTCTTGTCGGCAAGCGCGGTGGGGTGAAACTGCACGTACTCGGCGTTCATGATTCGGGCGCCGGCGCGCTGGGCCATGACCACGCCGTCGCCGATGGCGCTGCGGGTGTTGGTCGTGTGCAGGTAGATCTGTCCGATGCCGCCGGTTGCCAGGATCGTGAAGTCGCTGAAGATCGTGAAGACTTCGTTCGTCCGGTTGTCGAGCAGATACGCGCCGGCGCATTCGTTCGTGAGGCCGTAGCGGACCTGGATGTCGGTCGGGTGATGCTGCGTCGTCAGCAGATCGATCGCCGTCATCTCCGTAACCAGCGTGATATTCGGCTCGCTGCGAACGCGATTGAGGAGCGACGTCTCGATGGCGCGGCCAGTGGCGTCGCCGGCGTGAATGATGCGCGGCAGTGAGTGCGCTCCTTCCTGCGTCAGATCGAGCTCGCCCTCTTCGCTGACGGAGAACGGTACGTGCATCTCGTCGAGTAGCAATTCCTTGACGACGCGCGGCCCTTCTTCGGCAAGGAAGCGCACGGCCTCTTCGTTCGAGAGCCCGGCCCCGGCGGCGATGACATCCTCGATCAGCTTCGCGGGTGAATCGCCCTCGCCTTCGTAAATGATTCCGCCCTGCGCCCAGAACGTGTTGCAGTCCTTCGGATCGGCCGCCTTCGTGACGAGCAGGACGCGGATTCCCGCCTTCGCCAGACAAAACGAAGCCGTCAATCCGGCGATCCCGGTACCGACAACGAGGACAGGATAGTGATCGCGGTTCTTGAGCGCAGACACGCGGCGCATTGTATGCGGAGCGAATCGCGTAGTTCTCGATCTGGCTTTGTTGAGTGGATTAGTAGATTAGTAGATTAGGGGATCAGGATCGCTTGATCAGATCTCTGGTCTACTCATCACTAATCAACTAATCCACTGCTTTACGCGATCTCCCACCGCTTCGTCAGTTGCCGCGCCGCGACGAAGAACACGATTCCCCATCCGATCAGAACCGCGGCGGGAAGCGCGATCGACGTCAATGGCAGCTCGCGCCAGAAGACGTTCGTGAAGCCGTCGATTGCCCAGGAGTTGAAGAGCACCAGTCCCGCTTTCTGCAAACCGGCCGGCATCAGGAAGCGCGGGAACATCGAGCCGCCGATTGCAGACAACGACAGAACGACCAGCGTCGACATTGCGCCGAGTTGCGCTCGCGTGCGGCAGACCGACGCGAGCAGCAGGCCGAACGCGGACGTTGCCAGCGCCGTCGTGAGCGCCATGATGACGAAGCCGCCGAGGTGCTGGAAAAGTTGCAGACGGAAGACGAGCGCGCCCCAGAGAAACATCACGCACATCTGCGTGAAGCCGAGCGTCCAGAGGTATGCGAGCTTGCCGAGGAGGAGCTGGGTGAGGGTGAGGCGCGTGGTGAGGATGCGGTCGAGCGTGCCGCTCTCGTTCTCTTCGAGCAGCGCGCCGCCTGCGTTCGATGCCGTGAAGAGCATGAACATCACGCCGATGCCGGAGGCGTAGAGCGCGGCAATTACGTTCGCTTTGTTCTGGCCGATGATGTCGGTCTTCTCGATGCGGATGATCGAATCCGCGCGGGGCGCTGCCGACGCCGGCCGCGCGTTGAACGCGCGATAACCCTTCATGTTCTGATCGATGGTTGCTTTCTGTTGCGCAGTCAGACCGCCGCTCCAGCGATCGACTTCGCTGACGCCGGCGTCCATCATCATCTCCGGCATCGACATCATCATCGTCTTCTGCAGCAGCCCTCCGACGACCTGGTCGGCGATCGGATCTGCGGAATCGGACAGTAGCCGGAACGCCGGGCCGGTGTTGGGCGCATCAAAGCGAATCTGTGTTGCTCCGAAGCCTTTCGGAATGATCAGCGCCACCGGCGCATCGCCGGCTCGCACCGTCGCCTCGGCAGACTTTTCATCGAATGGCGTCGTGCTCTTTTTCGGCGTCAGCACGACATCGAGCGCTGACTCGCGGCGCAACGCTTCGATAAGCCGGTGCGACGTATCGCTCCGATCGAGATCGGCGATCAGCACCGTCGTCTTCGGCGTTTTCGATTTCTGCGCGCCGAAGATTCCGGCGAAGATCGAGAAGAAAACGATCGGCACGATGAAGCTGAGCATGAGCGCCGAGCGGTCACGACGGAGATTGAGCCATCCGGCTCGGATTACAGAGGCGATCATTCGCGTAAACCCCTTCCGGTAAGGTGAAGAAAGACTTTTTCGAGCGACGGCGACTTCATCGTCAGATCGCGAATGGCGCTTCCATGCGACTCCGCCTCGCGCATGACGCGCGGCATTTCCGCGGCGTCGTCGATGAGATGCGTGACGTGCGTACCGTCAGCGAATTCGACGACGACTTCGCGCTTGGTGCCGATCGTGTCGCGCACCAGCTCATCCTTCGTGCCGGTAGCGATGACGCGGCCGGCGTCCATGACGGCGATTCGGTCGCAGAGACGCTCCGCTTCTTCCATGTAGTGCGTCGTATAAATTAACGACACCCCCTCGGCACGCAGAGCTTCGATCATTTGATAAATGCGTTCGCGCGACTGCGGATCGACGCCGACCGTCGGCTCGTCGAGAAGCAGAATGCGCGGCCGGTGCAGCACGCCGGCAGCCATGTTGAGGCGCCGCTTCATGCCGCCGGAAAGCGTCTTGACGGGTTCGTTGGCGCGATCGGTCAACGCCGCCCATTCCATCGATCGCTCCATCGCCTCGGTCAGCGCGCTTCCGCGAAGCCCGAGGTAGCGGCCGAAGACGGAGAGGTTTTCGCGCGATGTGAGATTCGGATAGAGCGCGATCTCCTGCGGGACCACGCCTGCCTCGGCGCGCGCATCGGTGTCGCCGGCCGGCGCAGGCTTGCCGAAGATCGACACCGTGCCGCTGTCGGGACGGACGCGGCCCATGATCGTGCGGACGAGCGTCGATTTGCCCGCACCGTTCGGGCCGAGGAGGCCGAGGACTTCGGCGTCGCGAAGGTCAAGCGAAACACCGTCGAGCGCCCGGCGGGATGCGAACGTCTTCACGACGCTCTCGATTTGTAGTGGATGCATGCCGGCAATCTAATCGCGGACCGCGGGATTGTCCCCTGTCGAAAGTCATGAGTCCCGCGTGACAAATGTAAGGATAATCGGCACATGCGCACCGCAATCGCACTCGTTCTTCTCGCTTCGTCCGCCCTCGCGCAGCAGCCGTCCGCGCCGCCGCCGGCGATCGAAGCCATCGTCCCCGACACGTCGATTCACAGCACGCTCCTGCTTCCGAAAGACACGACGCACGTGATGCCGGTCGTGTTGCTGATCTCCGGCTCGGGCCCGACGGACCGCGACGGCAACTCGCCGATGCTTTCCGGCAAGAACAACTCGCTGAAAATGTTGGCGGAAGGGCTGGCGATGAACGGCATCGCCTCGCTTCGCTACGACAAGCGCGGCGTCGGCGAAAGCGCGAAAGCGATGGTGTCCGAGGCTGACCTCCGCTTCGAGACCTACATCGATGACGCAGCGGCGTTCTGCGAACAGTTGCGCGGGGACAAGAGGTTCTCGTCAGTCATCATCGCCGGCCACAGCGAAGGCTCGCTCCTCGGGATGGTCGCCGCAAAGAAGTGCAACGCCTCAGGATTCATCTCCATCGCCGGAGCCGGCCGGCCCGCCGCGGACATCCTTCGTACCCAGCTCGCCGGAAAACTTCCTCCTGCACTGGCCACGCAAAGCGACGCGATCCTCAAAGACCTCGAAGCGGGAAAGACCACGGAAAAGCCGCCGGCGGAGCTCTTCGCGCTTTACCGTCCGAGCGTGCAGCCGTACATGATTTCGTGGTTTCGCTATGACCCCGCGAAATCGATCGCAGCGCTGACGGTGCCCGTTCTGATCATCCAGGGAACGACCGACATCCAGGTCAGCGTCGACGACGCCAAGCGCCTCGCCGCCGCGAACCCACGCGCAAAACTCCTCATCGTCGAAGGGATGAACCACGTACTCAAGAGTGTTTCATCCGACAAGACAAAACAGGCCGCGTCATACAGCGATCCAACGCTGATGCTCGCGCCGGACCTGCTCGTGAACATCGTCGATTTTGTGCGGAAGGCAGGGAAGTAGGAGAATTGGGGGTATGACACGACCCGAGACCGAAGAAGCCTGGGCCCGGTATTTTGCGCATCAACTCAGCGATAGCGAAAGGGCAGAGTCGCGAGCTCGCATGCTGGCGGACTTGCGGCAGGCGAAAGAGGAAGGCGTCTTTCGCGACCTCCGGAAGCTGCGGGGGAAGATCAAATGGTCTATCTCACTCGACGAGCTTCGTGAGGATCGGGATTGAGTAGTTAGGAGGGTCAGCCATGGTGCAAACAAAGACGGCAGAGGCGACCGAAGAACTCACTTCCGAGGAGCGTTGGGAACGATACCGCCAGTCGGCGCTGACGCCAGAGCAAGTTGCTGAGAACCGGGCGATAGTACAGAAGGCGATCGACCGAGCCCGCGCCGATGGTGTCTACGAAGGGCTTTTGAAGTGGGAAGGAAAGGTCCATTGGGATATTGATATCGACGCCTTGCGCGAGGATCGCGATTGATCGCGATCGACACGAGTTCGCTAAGGCGCTGGGCGCGACGTGAGTCAGGAGTGGACGTTCAGCGAGCGCGAGAAGCGATTCTCAGCAAGGAGGCTGTGCTCCCTCCGACAGTTCTCACCGAAGCGCTGAGCAGCCCCGCGGTCGAAGAGAAGTTCGTTGAATTCGTACTCACATTGCCGCTCCTAAACATTAAGGAAGGCTACTGGAAACGCGCGGGCGACCTTCGTCGGAACGTCTTGAGCGATGGCCACAAAGCAAAGCTTGCGGACGCGCTGATCGCTCAGATCTGCATCGACAACAATGCAGCCCTCGTCACGCACGACGCCGACTTTCGCCATTTCATCAGCGCCGGACTCAAGCTCGCGTAGCCTCCGCGCGCTTCTGCATCCACACCATCACGCCGTAGAGCACCGCCACGACGACTGCGAAGCCGATGATCCACATCGACTTCGATGACAGAGCGTTGCGAAGCGCGTCGGGATCTTTCATCAGCGATGGTTGATCGCCGAGGACGCGCATGCCGAACCAGGCGAGCGCGCCGTTGAAGAGGCCGGCGCCGAGGATCGTCATCAGTGAGAAGCGGCCAAATGGCATTCGGAAAAGTCCGGCGGGGATCGAGATCAAATGACGGATTCCGGGCAGCAGACGGGCTACGAAAATGCCGCCGGATCCGTAGGCCTCGAACCATCGATCGGCGGCTTCGATCCTTGACGGCTTCATGAACACGAATCGTCCGTAGCGAGTCACGAGCGGTCGTCCCAGCTTGTACGCGATCCAGTAGCTCGCCGCTGATCCAGCCCATGATCCGGCGGTGGCAGCGATGATGACCAGCGCGATGTTGAACCGGCCTTGCGACGCCCAATACGCGGCAGGCGGAATGAC
>DATAMS010000341.1:0-8282 GCA_036260495.1 Thermoanaerobaculia bacterium | reverse complement strand
ATCGTGTCGGGGAAACTCTCGCAAAAAAGAACCCCACTAAATCGCTCCAATTTCCCGAGATCCAGTCCGTGTGGATCGTGAGCGAGCAGCATACTGTTCAGCTCACACCATCGCTGCGAGCATTTCCTGAGATCGTCATGCCTCACCCAGCGCTTCCCCAAGATGAGTTGACGGATGAGTTTTTGCGCCGGATTCAGGGGTTTTGGGCAGCATTCAACGGCCTCCCGGTAATAAGGCTAGAGCCTGAGCAATTCAAGAGTCTTAAGTTTCAGACTGCGGCCGAAAAAAGTGATCCCAATGCGCCAGTCACCACGTCTGACCACTGGGCACGGGAGTATCGCGCAAGGCCATACCTACGCTCGTTATCGGACGACGAGCTTCTGGCATACGGCGCAAAACTCAGTGTCGAGTCTGGAAACCAGTTTCTGAAGGGATCGCCTTCAAAGCATCACGAACGGATACGGGGCATTCGCCGGTTTGGTGAGTTCATGGAAGAATTCAACCACCGCAAGCTCGATTTGCGGGTGCTCGCACCTCATACAGAAGCGGCTCGGATGTTCCTTCCAGCGCGCCTCGATGATAGGTCTGACGAGGCGCGCACCTGGGCGGATGGCGGCGCTCATCTTCGCGATAAGAAGCCCAGCCAATAGGAGTTACGACTTCGGCTGCCCCTCGTGCTCACATCCGCGCTTGTGCCGACTTGCTCCGCCGGGGATGTGGGGATGTTCCGCACCCTGTTCTCTGACCTATTCCGCGGCCTGTTCTCTGGCCTGTCCTCCGCCGAAAAACGGGATGATGTCGGCCCATAACCTCCACCACTCCTGAAACTCGTGGCGGCCCATCACGGCCGCAGCGGGTTTTTGAGCTTCCATAAGCACTTTCTCGCCGTCTGTTTTGAATTCGAGCCCGAACAGACGCAGGAGCGTTCGTCGCTCTTCCGCCGTAGAGCGCTCGAACGTTTTGTCCGCATCCACAAGCGCATCGAGGAAGGCGGCAGCCCGATCGAACTTTTCGCCGTGCGCAAGACTGGCGGTTGCGATCGTAAGCGCTTCTTCGGCGCGCCGCGCTTCCAGCTCGCGGCGTTTCAGGTCGTAGTCGTCGCGCTCGATCACCCCTTCAATGAGAAGGTTCAGAAGCCGTTTCTGCTGGCTCGCCACATCGCGCAGTGCGGCGTCTGCGCGCGCAGTGGTCTTTTCGATCGCCTCGGTTTCGCGTTCGCGCATCGCTTGAAGGATGCGCGCGGCGTCTTCGTACTCTTCCGGCCGGACCGCCATACGGAACAGGTCGCGATACAGGTCGGAGAACACCTTCGTCTCGTGGACGAGGGGCTGCGCGCACCTCCCTCTGATCCGGTTGCTGCACACGTAGTAGATGGACTCCTGCCCGGACTTCTTGCGCTTCCGGTAGCCGGTGAGTCGCCGGCCGCAGAGCCCACACCAGAGGAGGCCACTCAGCGTAAAGACGTTCCGCTTCGGGCGAGGGGCGGCCTTCGCGCGGTGCTTCATCATGAGCTGCACGCGATCGAACGTCTCCTTGGAGACGAGCGGCGGGTGTACGCCTTCGTACACCTCCCCCTTCACGACGAGCTTCCCGTAGTAGAAAGGGTTACGGAGGATGTGATCGACCGTGGTATGCGAGATGCCGCGCGCGGTGCTGTTCGGCCTCCGCCGCGGGATGCGGAGCTTCCACGTATCGCGCGTGAGTCGCACGAGATCACTGAGGCTGTACGTGCCGCTCGCCGCGAGCGCGAAGAGCCGCTGGATGTAGGGAGCGAGTTCTTCGTCCACGGCGATCGTCGCGCGGTCAGCGCTTAGCCGGACGTTCTTGTACCCGAGCGGCGCGAAGAAACTCCACTCGCCCCGGCGCAACTTCGCGTCGATCCCGCGCCGGATGTTCTTCGCCAAGTCCTGCGAATACTTCACGCTCATCCCCAGCTCGATCGTGAGCATCAGTTCCGCGTCCGGTTCGGCGGTGTAGGTCCGATCGCTCGTAATGATCTGGGTGAGCTTCTTCGATTCGACGAGCCAGAGCACCGTGCCGCCGTCGCGCGCATTCCGGCTAAGCCGATCCGCCTTCCAGCAGACGACGGTATCGACTCCTCCTCCTTCAACGAGCGAGACCATGCGCGCGAACTCCGGCCGGCCGGGAATCTTCGCCGACTGCGATTCGGTGAAGATGAGCGGGTCGCGCAGACCCAGCTCAGCGCAGCGCTTCACGGCCCAATGGAGCTGTGATTCGATGGAGGCGGCTTGCCGGTCATCGCTTTCGGTGGACTTCCGGGCGTAGATGGCAATGCGGGGCATGATTCGTCGGGGGTAAGTCGAGAGGCGAGGGACGCCGCGCGCTCGCGGTCGATGATGGTGCCGATGAACGTCGCGAGCGCCCAGAGGAGTTGCCGGTAGCCCGCAACCTCCTCGGCGGTTCCCTCCTGGCCGAGCCGCCGTCGCAGGAGGTCTGCGATGCGCGCTTCGAGCTCCGGCGCGAATGTCGGCACGAGCGGCGGAGGGGCGGGCGTGTGCTTCTTCGGGGGCATAGCGCGCGTGAGCTAGGAGGACCAGCGGCGCGCTCGCTCCGCAGGATACGCCGACGACCGCGCCGGGCAAGTCGAGCGGCAACAGGACGCCATTTTCCCGGTGGGAGGAGAGCGATGCATGCCCTCACGATAGCGGCGAGCGACACCGGCGCGAACCGCGGCAGCGGTGCAAGTGCGGATTCCGCACGTCGTGTGCTCATCGCGCGACTTCTGCAAGCGAAAGGGGGGTGGCGATTCCGCACATTCACTCCCCGGCGCCTCTCGCGGTAGAGGGCTTCACACGTAGCCTGAGAGTGCATCGAAAGCAACACCAACCCTCAATGGACCGCATCCCTTTTTCGTCCGATTCTTCAGGCGAAGCAACCCCGGAGACATCCCAAACGCCGCCCGTGCGCGACTTCGATATTGCGGCTCGACCGTCGCTCGATCTTCGGGCGTTGCCGAACCTCAGCGAGATCGCGGCGGACATGAATAGTCGAGACGCGGGCTCTCTCCTGACCGATGGAGGAAAGCCGCTTTTCGCCATAGAGAACACGTATCGCCGGGAGAACACCCCACGGAACACCCCCGAGACAGCCGCAGAACAACCCCCTCCCAACATGGAACCGCGTTTAGAGAGCGGCCCGGAAGTGCCGCGCGACCGGCAGGCCATCCTCCACCTCGTGCGGATGCGCGTGCTCTCGTTCGACCAGCTCGCGCGGCTCACGTACTTCAATGCGAACAAGACGGTCGCGCGGCGTCGGCTGCGCCG
Organism: Thermoanaerobaculia bacterium; assembly: GCA_036260495.1. Taxonomy (GTDB): domain Bacteria; phylum Acidobacteriota; class Thermoanaerobaculia; order Gp7-AA8; family Gp7-AA8; genus JADGNZ01. Next base: position 4,998 of record DATAMS010000341.1, on the reverse strand, counting down.
TCTTCGGGATCGCGGATGGATCGATATATGGGAGCGGCCGGTGGCGCAAGGGGGCGCACCTCGATATGCCATCCCCACGAAGCGGGCGCTCGTGTGGGGCCAGGCGGTCACGTCGAGTGCGACGGAGGGAACGGTCCTCGATCAGCTCGCGAAGCTCATGACGCCGGCGACGCCGCGCCAGCCGTGGAGGTTGGAGGCGGGCGTCATCCCCATGTTCCTCGCCCACACGGAGGAAGCGAATGACGTGTTGATCGCCTGGCTGCGGAGATCGGGCGAGCGCCTGCTATGGGCGTCGAGTTGGGATTGCCCGTTCCCCGAGCACATCGAGTGGCGGACGATGCCGCAGCCGGACTACGTGCTCGTTCTCGAGCGTGACGGCGCGGGGCACCTTGTCTTCGGGGAGCACGATCGCGGCACCGAGGCGCGCGAGGTCGTCGCTCGCAAGTTCCGCGTCTACCGGACCTGGATCGAGACGCCGGACGTTGCGGAGCGGACGTTCGGCTTCCGCTCGTTCCACGTGTTCGTAACGGTCAGCGGTGAGCGAGCGCAGCGCCGCCTCGATCAACTCGCACGACTGGCGCGCGACGAAGGCGTGGATTCGTTTACGACGTTCATCCTTTTCGATCCCGACGCTTCTCCCGCACTCCCATCCCTCACCCCCTCCCCGATGGACTTCACTCACTGCCGTCTCTGTCAGACGCGCGTGCCGCTGAGCGCCGAGGTTTGCCCCTCCTGCGGAGCACCGACGCACCAACTCGCGCGCGATGAACTGACCGCCGAAGCAACTCCTCCACCGATCGAGTATGCCGCCGAAATCAACGCCCCCAACATCGAAACAGACCTCTCCCCACAACCCACACCTCCGCCTTCGTGACGGTGCTGCACCCTTGCCGGTGAAAATGCAAGACGGTCCCTCGATTCCTCTAAGAGAAATCGAGAAAACCTTTCCCTAATACCCCCTCGCCGATGACGGGAATCCGACCACAAATCAATGACTTACGCCGTCCGAACCGTGCAGTCGAGTCCACGGGGCAACTTGACGGAACGAGAGACGATGGTGTTGTAACTGTTTACGACAGGAGCGCCGCCGTACGGCCTCTCGATCGGCGTTCCGGGTGCCCCCGTGCGGAAAAGAGAGGGCTTGCCAAAGGGGACATTTGTGCTGTCACAATATGGATAGCGCACCTCGCCGCTACCCCGCGCTCCGCCCCCTCACACACCCGCCCATGAACACCCCGTTGCTAGTGCGGGAAGTGGAGCGCCTCGCGCGCGAGCGCGGCTGGTCACGCCGGCGCCTCGCCCGTGAGCTCGGCATTGACGCGACGACGTTCTCCCATGTCCGATCCGGGCGAGACCCGATCTCGCAGCCGCTCCTCGTGCAAATGGGTGTTGTGTTCGGCGGCAGCAGCACGATCCGAAATCTCATCCTCCACTACGTCCTCATCGAAGCCCCGCCGCGCTACGCCGCACGGCGGAAGGGAGCGACGACCGCCGCGTTCGCGACCGTCCCGTACAAGGTTCGCTGGCGCATCCGGCGATGGCTCGCGCTGCTCGACAGTACCGACACGCCGCAGCGCGGTCTCTACCTGACCGGCGGCGACGCGCCGCTCCTGAGCGCCGCCGCACGCTTCGCCGTGCATGAGACCGAGCAGCAGCAGCGCACGGTCATCGTCATCCGGGCGAACGACCGGCTCGACGGCTCGCATGCGAGGGCGGCAACCGAGGCAAGCCTGCTCGTCATCGAGCGCGTCGAGTTTGTGTCGGAGAGTGTCACGCGACTCATCGACGCCCGAAGCGACGCGCTGAAGCCGATGATCGTCACGAGCAGCCGCGACCGCGAAGCGCTCACGGACCCATACCTCATCCGCGTGTTTCGCGCATGGACGGAGACGATTACGGTCGCCCCGCCGCGCGCCCATCCTCCCACCCTCCGCCATGCAAAACACTCCTGACGCAACACGGATCTACTTCATCGCCCCGCGGAGCGCCGCGGCGGAAGGCATCGCCACCGTCCCGGTGGACTTCGCGCACCTGTTCTCCCTTGTTCCCCGCGTCGGCAGAAATGCAGCGCTCCTCTATGTCACGCTCCGCGCACTGCGCCAAACGGCGGGCATGGGATCGTTCAAAGTCGATGATCTCGTGTGGATGCTCCGCGCCCGGCCGTGGCGGGTGCATTGGTGGATGCACAAGCTCTCGAAAGAGCGCCTGCTCGTGTACCGCCTCACGAACGGCTACTTCACCGACGTGCTCCTCTTCCAAGTTGCGGCCCGGCCAACGATGGGGCGCGAGCACGATGTCCCGACGCACTGGTTCGAGCAGGTGCTTCCGCTCCATCCCCGCACGCGGTTCCTCGTCTATCTCTACGTTCGCAGTCACGAGTGGGGCGGCAACGTCGCGAGCCTCAGTGAGAAGAGCATGACCCGCGATCTTCGCCTGCACCTGTTCCGCGCGCGCTGGCACCTCTGGCGGCTCCATCACCCGGGACTCATCGTGCACGTGCGCGGCGAGCACATCGTCCGTGATCCCGCGCCGCCCTCACTCATCGGCCACGGCGAGATTCGGCTGCGCGAGCTGAACGTCCTCGGCTGGCCGATGTTCCGGCTCGGCGTGGCTGTGCTCCTCGCGGCGGCCTGCCTCCTCCTTCTCTACCTCCTTCGCTGATATGACCCCTCTCCGCACCCTTCGACTCCGGTTTGAAACCGACGCCACACGGCGCATGCAGGACGCTCAGCAGTTCTACCTCGACCACGACGGCTTCTATGCCGAGCAGAAGAAGCGCGCGGGGCACGGCTTCCCGATCGGCACCTACCAGCTCCCGACGCACGGGAAGATCGACGTGCAGCTCACCGCCGCAGACTTGGATCGCCACGCGATCATCCTCGGCTCGACTGGCACCGGAAAATCCTCGCTCATGGAACAGATCGCACGAATGGCGTTTGCGATGGGGCGCGGCTGCGCGCTCATCGATCCGCACGGTGACCTCTTCGAGCGCGTGACCGCGTGGGCGCTTCACGCGAACGTCCGCGACCTCACGATCCTCGATTTCACGCGGCCCGAGCTTCTGCCGGGCTGGAACCCGCTGAAGCCTCTGCCCGGCGTCGATCCGGGCCGCCAGGTCGATCTCCTCATCGGGATCTTCAAGCGGCTCTACGGCGACGAGGAAGCACGGAGCTGGAACTTCGGAGTGAAGGTGGAGGAGATACTGCGGTTCAGTTTCCGGGCGTGCATCGAGAGCGAGGTTCCGGCGACGATCGACACGCTCCGATCCTTCCTCCTCATCCCGGCGCTCCGCAGCCGGCTTCTCGCGACGACATCCGCGGACGTGCGGTTCTACTTCCACGAGCGGTTCAAGAACCGGGAGGAGAACTTCGTCCCGGCCGTGCTGAACAAGCTTGAACCCTTCCTCGGGTCGATGGCGGTGCAGCGCTTCCTCGGCCAGCCGACGAACACCGTCGATCCGCTCGCGATCATGGACCGCGGCGGAACGCTCCTCGTGAACCTTGCGAAAGGCTACCTCGGCCCGACCGCGGACATCCTTGGCCGCCTCCTCATGAACGCGCTCGAACTCGGCGCGCTCCGGCGCGAAGGCATCCAGCCCGAGCAGCGCACGCCCTACACTCTCCTCGTGGATGAAGCGCACACGTTCGCGGGATCGGACGGCGCACTCGACGTGCTGCTGACCGCCGCGCGCAAGTACCGGCTCTCGCTCGTGCTCGCGGCGCAGGCGCTCGCGCTCTTCCCGACGCGCTTCCAAACCATCGCACTCGGGAACGCCGGTCATCAATTCCTCTTCCGGCTCCCGCAGAAGGAGGCGCAGCATCTCGCACCCGATCTCTTCGAGCCGCAAGGGAACGTCCTGCGCCCGCGGCTCCACGCCCACGACAAGATCGAATACCTCACGCCGAGCGAGGAGATCGGGGCCCGCACGAAGGAACTGGCGAACCTGCCGATCGGCGCATGCTACTGGCTCGACCGCGGGAAGCCGTACAAGGCGCGACGGATTCAAGTGCGGCCACCCGACGAACTACCGCTGACGCCCGGCGAAGTGAGTCAGTGGATAGGCAATCGGATGCAGACGCAGCGACAGGCGTAGAGGGACGGTGGCTATGACTATTTACTTAGGCGTCGAGAACGACATGGCAGGTGTGGCGTTCGCCGTTTGGGAAGTATGCCCATGCACCCGCAAGTAATTTGCCTGCCTCAATCTTCACGATCATCAAGACAACGAAGAGCGCACGCGTTCGCGGATCGCTCACGATCCCAATCATGCTGCCGTCATCGGTGCTGCTCGGGTGAACAGCAAAGGAAGGATGAGAGTGCCATTCGCCAAGGTAGTTAAAGCGAGTGTAGTCGTGGCGAGTCCGCCGAAAGAACGCGTCGAGTCGTGCAAATCCATCGGTAACGACCCGTACAAACGAAGCAAATCTGCCAACGGCGTGAACGGTCGCCTCGACGATGCGGAACGTCTCCGGCCCAGTATGTTCGCCAAAGAGCATCCCGCCTGTCTCACGACTTCCCGCGCGTTCACAGGCGTTCTGGATTGTGGAAAGCGCGTCAGGGGGTAGGTGGATCGTCAGCATGGCTTGAGGTCAGGAGCGCATCGACTATCTGTTGAAGATCGGTATCCGGGGCGGCGGGTCGATTCCAGCACCTTTCGCACGCAAAGTCATCCGTGCGAACGTGGAGTGCGTGAGTATCGAACGCACGGTCGAAAATCCAGCCTCGCCGTAGTCCGATCAGGAGTAGTGGCGCATGGTCTTCCAAGTCACCGGTCAATAAGCGAAGGCTCAATGCGGAAAGCGCGGCAGCGAGGACGCCGACGTCAGCGTCCGTCGCAATGATCGGTGGCCCTCCGCCTGGACCTTCCGCTGCGTAGGGTGCGGGTGCTCCCGACGGGGCCGGAGGCCACTCCCCCGCATATGCGTGAAGGGCAGTGCGGACGCAGGAGGGGCATGGCGTCCGTTCAGGGGTCGCATAGGCGAGGTAGCCCCCCAAACC
>DATAMS010000308.1:0-6668 GCA_036260495.1 Thermoanaerobaculia bacterium | reverse complement strand
CCGGCGGTGCCCATCACCGTTCCGGGCGCCGTGCCGCGCCTCGCGGTCTGATCGTCCTGAACGTCGGCCGGCGCCATCAGCTTGGCTAGACCGAAGTCGAGAATCTTGATGCGACCGTCCGGCGTGGCGAAGATGTTCTCCGGCTTCAGATCGCGATGAACGATGCCTTTCTCGTGCGCGGCAGCCAGACCATTGGCGATCTGCACGGCGTACTCGATCGATTTGCGAGCCGGGATCGGTCCGCGATCGAGCTTGTCGCGCAACGTCTCGCCTTCGAGCAACTCCATGGCGATGAACGGCGCACCGTCGTGCGTACCGAGCTCGTAGATCGTGACCAGGTTCGGATGATTGAGCGTTCCCGCTGCACGTGCTTCCTGCTCGAAGCGCAACAGGCGGTCCGGGTCCGTGACGAGCGATGCGGGAAGAACTTTGATGGCGGCGTCGCGTCCGATTTTCGCGTCCTTCGCCCGCCACACTTCTCCCATCCCGCCCGCGCCGATGCGCGAGACGACCTCGTATCCGCCGAGCTTCGTGCCAATGCCGATCGTCATGCTGGGGAAAAGACGGCGGATTATGGCATGGCGCGGAGAGGCGCGGATTCATGCGAGGGTCTCCAGCGAAGTTGCAAGGCACCGACAAGACTGTCGCGAGCTCCGCGTCTCCGCGTGAAGACCCCGATGCCTGGTCCCTGTAACCCGACACCCTGGTGCGCATTTCTCAAATTCTCAGCGACTCCCTCGAATCGAGCGCCTTCTCCCCCCGTGCTTTTCGGGGGGAGAAGGTGCCGAAGGCGGATGAGGGGGGCGTTGCAATGTGAAGAACTAAACGTTCGGCGCGACTGTCAAAGCCCCCTCATCCGGCTTCGCCACCTTCTCCCCCACAAAAAGCGTGGGGGAGAAGGCGCTCGATTGGAAACGCGCGGTATCAACGGTTCCATGAAACCGTGAGAAATGGGGCTAAAGAGAATCGCGATCAGATGTCATCGGCGCCTGAAACACCCATTTCACCCCACCGAACTTCTTCGCAAATTTCGCGATTGCCTTTCGCCCTCCATGCCCAACCTCCCGTAAGATCGCATCGTGCCCGCGCAGATCGTCTTCCTCACGCTCTACCTCGGCTTGATCGGTGGTCAGCAACCGGTTCAGGTGCAGGTTGGCGCGGACGTCCATTCGGTCCGTTTTCTTCTCGATGGACGCGACGTGGGCGTGTTGAAGTCGGAGCCGTGGACACTCATCGTCGACTTCGGGCCACCATTCGAGCCGCATGAATTAGTTGCCGTTGCCTACGACAAGGATGGCGACGAGAACGGCCGCGTCTCGCAACTCATCAATCTTCCGCGCCCCGCCGCCGAGCTCACGATGGACTTACAGAGCGACAAGAACGGCACACCGGTCTCTGTTTCGCTTCGGTGGGAACAGGCGTACGCCGCCAAGCCGGTGCTGACGACGATCACGGTCGATGGCAAACCGATTCACGTCGATCCCGGATACCGGGCGCAAGTGCCGAAGCTCAATGCGGCGAATCCGCATGTGATCGCGGCGCAGATGCGATTCAGCGATCTCTCGCTGGCGCGGCAGGAGATGGTGATCACCGGCGGAGCCGTGAGCGACTCGATCAGCACCGAGTTGACGCCGGTCGTGATCACCGGCAATCTGCGCGGAAAGAACGCCACGCTGGAGAGATGCCTCTCGTCGAATGGCGTGCCGTTGCATACCCGCGCGGTCGAGACGCCCGAGGCGGAGGTGTTCCTCATTCGCGAGCCGAACGCCCGCGAGTTCACTGCAGCGATCGATCCCGAACATCTCAAGGACCGCAGTTGGCAGGCCACGCTCAAAGCAAGGAAGGCGATGCCGCTCGATCCGGGATCGAGGCTGCGCTACACCTGGCCGATCGTGAGGCGTTACCAGTCGCCCGGACATATCACGTCGAACATCTTCGACATCTCTGAAGAGTTACTTTCCAAAGACGTGGGAATGACCGGTGTGCTCACGCTTTCGTACGACGCAACGGCTGCCACTTTTCCGCTGCGTCCGGTCGAGCCGAACAGCCAGCGCCGCTTTGCAGATGCCGTTGCGGTAGCCGCGTTGCGCGCAGTCACGGATGGACGCCGCCGCGCCATCGTGCTGGTCGTCGATTGCACCTTTGACCTCGGCCGCGATCGCAGCATCGCCGAGCCCGAGGCAGTACGGCGCTATCTGAAATTGGTGGGCGTGCCGTTCTTCGTCTGGTCGGTCAGCGGCCCCCGCCCTGACCTTGAACAGGAGTGGGGCGATATCGACGACATTTCCAATCCGGGACAGTACGAGACGGCGGTGCGACGGCTGCGCGCATCACTCGCGTCGCAACATGTTGCCTGGGTCGCGGCGAATCCTGTCAGAGCCCTGGCTGCCGAGGCCGATCCGCGGTGCGGGATCACGACGCTGGCGCAACTCGGGCGGTGAGGTTGGTTTTCCATCACGCCGGTCCGTTTCCGATCGGCCGGCGGAAGTGCATACAATCGACTTCGTGACTGGCCAGATCGTCTTCCTCACGCTTTACCTCGGATTGATCTCAGGACCTAAGCCGGTACGAGTGCAGGTGAGTCCGGATGTGAAATCCGTCCGGATTCTCATCGACGGCCGTGAAGCGGCAGCGATCAAGGCGGCTCCGTGGAGCGCCATGGTCGATCTGGGGTCATCCTTCGAGCCACGCGAACTCGTCGCGGTTGCGTACGACCGCGACGGCGGCGAGACAGGCCGGACGTCGCAGATCATCAACCTGCCGCGCCAGCCGGCGGAGCTCACGATCGCCCTGGAGACCGGCGATCAGGGAGTGCCCGTCGCCGCCACGCTTCGATGGGAGCATGTGCTTGCCGCAAAGCCAACGGGAGCCACGATCACAATCGATGGACAGAAGACGCAAACTGATCAGAAGTTTCACGCGCGCCTTCCGCGCCTTGACGCAGCACATCCGCATGTCATCGCGGCGGAGATGCATTTCGAAGACGGGTTCGTGGCCAGGAGCGAGCTCGTAATCGCCGGGGGAGCGGTGGCCAGCTTCATCAGCACCGAACTTACGCCTGTATTGTTCAGCGGAAAGCCGCCGGGAAAGCTCGATGGATGCCTCACTTCGAAGGGTAGTCCGGTAGAAACGAGGGCCGTGGAAACGCCGGCTGCGGATGTCTTCGTCGTGCGCGACCCGGATGTCGCCGAGGTTCGGGCGGCCCTCAATTCGACGCGGTTGTCCTTCCTGGGCTCGCGCAACTCGCAACTGGCGCGCGATTGGATGTCTCTCGACCCAGGGACGTCGATGCGTTTTGTCTGGCCTGTCGCGCAGCAGATCGAGGACCCGGGACACATCCCGGCGAATGTCTTCCAGACCTCCGAGGCCGCTTCGTCGAACGGCGTCGGGATGCTCGCGTTCGTGACGAACACATTCGACCGGGCCAACGGCACCGTTCGCCGGTCTGTTCTCGATCCGAAGAGTAACCCGCGACGCTTCGCCGATGCCGTCGCAGTCGCCGGAATCAACGCTGTCGCGGCTGCGCACCGCCGCGCTGTGGTGCTGGTGCTCAGCAAATCTGTTGACACCAGCCGGGCGCAGCCCGCCGGCGTGCGGCACTACCTCAGCAGCATCGGCGTCCCGCTGTTCGTCTGGTCACCGACCGGTCCTCGTCCAGACCTCGGCAACTCATGGGGTGATGTCGACGACGTCTCCGATCCCCGGCGGTTTCAGATGGCGGTGCAGCGGCTGCGTGCGTCGCTCGGGTCGCAACACGTGGCGTGGGTGGCCTCCGATCCGATTACGGCGTTGCGCGCCGAGGCCGATCCGCGGTGCGGCATCACACCGCTCGCACACCTCGGGCGCTGAAGCGCGGGAGTTGGGTGTCGGGGGTCGGGAGTCGGAGCTCAGACAGCCTTCTCGCAATACTCGCGGGTGACGGCGTGGCGATGCGCGAAGAGGCGTCGTAGGCGGCGTTCGATGATGAACTTGCCGAAGATGCGGCCGAGGATGCCGAGGGGAGGGTCATACTCGATGTCGTCGATGAGCATCGCGCCCTCGGGATGCGGCTCGATGATGTGACGATGATGCCAGCTCCGAAACGGACCGCGCACTTGCTGGTCTTCGAATGAATGCGGCGGATCGTAAGCGGTGTGCATCGATTCCCAGCGGATGGAAATGCCGGGCGCGATGTGCGCATCGACGATAGCGCGGCTGCCGATGTGCAGGTTCGGCGCGCTCTCAATCACGCGCGACTTTTCCCACGGCGGCATCAGGAGTGCGAACGCGTCGGAACGCTCGTGAAAGGCGAAGAGCTGCTCGGGTGTCGTGTGGATAAGGGTTTGGGCTACGAATCTCATCGATCGCTGGAAAACAGAAGCTTTCACCACAAAGACACGAACGACACAGAGAAAATCTTTGTGTCCTTTGTGCCTTTGTGGTGCATCGTTTTTAACCCCAATCAGGCGAAGGCTTCCCCGCCCAAACCCACGCGATGAAATCGACGAGCGGCGGCGTCGTACCCAGTTCGCGGAGCCGGATATTGACTTGCCCGCGGTGATACGTCGAATGCGACGGGAGTTGGAGCAGCGTCTCGCTGAGGGTCGATGGGGCGGCGGCGAAACCAGCGCGTTTGGCGAAGTAGCCCGACCACGGCAACACCAATTCCGCATCAACGGCCGCGGGTGCCAGCGCCGCGACGTACGCGGGCGCGACTGCGTAGAACGATCGCGCGTATCGCAGCACGGCGTCGAGACCCGGAAACTCATCCGCTTTCCTGAAGATGACTTCATCGCCGCGCCACGCCTGCAAAAATGCATGTTGCGTCGCGTGGATGTGGTACAGCCGCGCGTGCAGGATTTCGTCATCAGCCGCGGAAGGAGTCGCCAGAACGGCGCGCCAAACCGTCGCATCGGCCCACTCCATGTGGTCGAAGAGCGGGCGGACGGCGTCGAGAAAGTTCATGCGATCGGCTGCGAGCGCAACGGCGTTTCGAGTTGCACGAGCCCATCGAGCAGATGCTCATCGACGTTCCGGTCGATCGTCCGGATCAGCGTCAGGACGCGGTCGATGTGCTGGATGACCGCGAGCAGCGACCCGTAGACCGGCTCGGCCTTCGAGCGCTCACCGGTGTGGAACGGATAGCGCCGCCCGATGAGGTGAGGATCGAGTGAGTTGAGGCTCGACACCGCTTGATTCAGGCCCCAGGCGATGCGGTCGGCGAGATCGTGCGGCGGGTGGTTGTTGCGGGTGTGCCGGGCAGAATCCGCAAGCCGGTCGATGGAGCGGCAAAGAGCGCGAAACTCGCCCTCGATGACTTGACGGCGCGGGTCATCGAACGGCAACCCATCGAAGGAACTGAAGAGAATGTCGATGCGGCGGCGAAGATCATGATCGACTTTCCACGACATCCACTCGGCCGAGGGCACATGCCGCATCGGCTCGTTTTTGGCCCAGGTTTCAAGTGAGGAGCGCCCTGCGGCGGCCTCTTCGGCGTCAGTTGCGAGCATGCTGTTCATCTGTTAGGGTCACGCACCTATGAGTCTAGATCCGGCGCAGTTCGAGGAGCCAATCAACCAGCTCAGGCGTCAGATCGAGGAAGCAACAGCGGCTGAGAGTGATCCGGCCCAGCTCGCCGCCCTTCAGTCAGAGCTTACCAAAGTCGCCGATGAAATCTTCGGCAATCTCACTCCGTGGCAGAAGACGCTCGTGGCCCGCCACCCGCAGCGGCCCTACACACTCGACTTCATCAGCTACCTTTTCGAGGAGTGGACGGAGATTCACGGCGACCGCAAGTTCTCCGATGATCCCGCCATCGTTGCCGGATTTGCACGGTTTCGCGGCGCCCCCTGCGCGATCATCGGTCACCAAAAGGGCCGCAACACAAAGGAAAAGATCTACCGCAATTTCGGCCAGCCGCGCCCGGAAGGTTTCCGCAAAGCGCTGCGGGTAATGAAGCTCGCGGAGAAGTTCAACCTCCCCATCTTCACCTTCATCGACACCCAGGGCGCCTATCCCGGCCTCGGCGCCGAAGAGCGCGGCCAGGCCGAAGCGATCGCCGTGAACCTGCGCGAGATGGCGATGCTGAGCGTGCCCGTAATCGTGATCGTGATCGGCGAAGGCGGCAGCGGCGGGGCGTTAGCGTTAGGAGTCGGCGACCGCGTCTTCATGCTCGAGCATGCGGTCTACTCAGTCATTTCCCCCGAAGGCTGCGCCGCGATTCTCTGGAAAAACCCGTCCGCCGCCGCCGAAGCCGCCGCAGCCATGCGCATCACGGCCATCGACCTCAAACGCCTCAACATCATCGACGACATCGTCCCCGAACCCAACGGCGGCGCCCACGCCGACCCCGCCCGCGCCGCCGAGCTCTTAGCGCCATATCTGGAAAAGGCGCTCAAAGAGCTACAGAAACTCAAGCCGGCTGCCCTTCCGGAAGAGAGGTACAAGAAGTTCCGGAAGATGGGAGTTTTCGAGAAGGGGTGAGGGGCTTCGAGTCCTTGATTGCCCCCTCATCCGGCCTTCGGCCACCTTCTCCCCCACAAGAAGCGTGGGGGAGAAGGCGCTCGATTGAGGATTGTCTCAACGGAAAAGCCGGGAGTTGGAAGCGAAACGTCGCTGCGCTCGCGCGACCGATCGTTCAAATCCCAAGCAATTCCGGATGCGCGGTGTGGTGTTGTTGAAGGAAAACT
>DATAMS010000303.1:0-12575 GCA_036260495.1 Thermoanaerobaculia bacterium | reverse complement strand
GGCTACACGATTGCCGGTGCGTCGGTGGCGGTCGATCTTGGCCGGCCCTGGAACATGTGGAAGATTCCAACCTACTTCTGGAACTGGAATCTCAATTCGTCCCTGCTCGAAGTGGCCCTTTGCATCATGGCCTATGTCTTCGTACTCTGGATCGAGTTGTCGCCGGCGTTCCTCGAGAAGTTCGCCGTTGACGGGCCGCCACTCCTGCAGAAATGGTCGAAGCGCATTCTTCCCATCCTCAATAAAGCCCTCATCTGGATCATCGCCCTCGGCATGTTGCTTCCGACGATGCACCAGTCATCGCTCGGCTCGCTGATGATGCTGGCCGGCCCGAAACTCCATCCGCTCTGGCTCACTGGCTGGCTGCCGCTCTTGTTCCTCATGGCCTGTCTGGCCATGGGCTACGCGATCGTCGTCTTCGAGTCGGTGTTCTCGTCGGTTGCCTTTGGACGCAATCCCGAAATACCGATGCTGATCAACCTGCAGAAGATCGCCGCATGGGGTGGATTGGTATTCGTCGCCGTGCGCGTGGCAGACCTGGCGTACAGCGGCAATCTGCGTTACGCGGCGCACCTCGATCTCTACGGCACGATGTTCTGGATCGAGACGGTGCTCTGGATTCTGCCGCTGGTGATGATGCTGGCATCCCCGCGGCCGACGTTGGGAAGCCTCTTTCGCGGAGCGATGGTGGTGGCCTTCGCCGGCGCGCTCTATCGATTCGACACCTACCTCGTCGCGTTCCAGCCCGGACCGGGCTGGCATTACTTCCCGACTGTTCCGGAGATGTTCATCACCATCGGCTTCGTTGCCATCGAGCTGGCCATTTATGTGGCTGTGGTGAAGCGGTTCCCGATTATCGCCGGCATGGCGCCCGCGCGTTAGGAGAAAGACAATGACCAGAGTCACGATCGACCCGATCACACGCATCGAAGGACACCTTCGCATCGACATCGAAGTCGATCAGGGGAAAGTCAACAAGGCGTGGGCTTCCTCAACGATGTTCCGCGGCATCGAGCGCATTCTCCTCGGGCGCGATCCGCGCGAGGCGTGGCTGTTCACGCAGCGTTTCTGCGGCGTTTGCACGACCGTTCACGCGCTGGCCTCGGTACGCGCGGTCGAAGACGCACTCGATCTGCCCATTCCGATCAATGCGCAGTACATTCGCAACCTCACGTTGATCGCGCACGCCCTGCACGATCACATCGTTCACTTCTACCATCTCTCTGCGCTCGACTGGGTCGACGTCACGCAGGTGTTGAAAGCGGATCCGGCCAAGGCGTCATCGATCGCCGAAAGCCTCTCCGACTGGCCGAACAACTCGACCAAAGAGATGGCCGCGGTGAAGACGCGAGTGAAAGCGCTCGTCGACAGCGGTCAGCTCGGTCCATTTGCTCATGGGTATTGGGGACATCCGGCCATGAAGCTTGCGCCGGAAGTGAACCTCATCGCCGTCGCGCACTATCTGCAGGCGCTCGAGTATCAGCGTTACGCAAACCAGATCGTCGGCATGCTCGGCGGCAAGACGCCGCACATCCAGAACGTCGCCGTCGGCGGCGTGCAGAACGCCATCAATCTCGACAGCGGCGCGGCGCTCAATCTCGACCGGCTCTATCAGATGAAAGGGCTGCTCGACAAAGTCGTCTCGTTCGTCCAGAACGTTTACGTGCCCGATGTCTGCGCCGTGGCCGGCTTCTATCCCGAATGGTTCGGCTACGGAAAAGGCGTCACGAACTACCTCTCCGTTCCCGATCTGCCGCTCGACGAGAAGAGCACGAAGTTCGATCTGCCGGGCGGCTTCATTCCGAACGGCGATCTCTCGCAATACCGTCCGATCACCGGCCAGAAAGACGAGTACTGGCGCAGAGCGGTGACCGAGGATAGCGAGCACGCCTGGTACAAGAGCGGGGGGCCGCTGCATCCGTGGAAAGGGGAGACCGATCCGCAGCTTACCGATTGGAAGGAAGACGCGAAGTACTCGTGGGTCAAAGCGCCGCGCTTCAATGGAGAGCCCGCGCAGGTTGGTCCGCTGGCGAACGTGCTGGCCGGATACGCTGCGGGAAATCCGCTGATGGTGAAGTGGACCGACGCCGCGCTCGGCAAGATTTCGTCGATCGCCAAAGTCCAGGCCACGCCGGCGATGCTGCACTCGACACTCGGCCGTCACGGCGCGCGCGCGGTCCGCACCGCGGTGCTCTCCGAGCTCGCCGTCAAACATTGGCAGCTTCTGACCGACAACATCGTCAAAGGCGACACCGCGATCTACAACCCGCCCACGTTCCCGAAAGGGGAGATCGCCGGCGTCGGTTTCCACGAAGCGCCTCGCGGCACGCTGTCACACTGGGTCGTCATCGACGACGGCAAGATCAAGAACTACCAGGCTGTCGTTCCGACGACGTGGAATGCCAGTCCGCGCGACAAGGGCGGCGCAGTCGGTCCATACGAAGCGTCATTGATCGGCAATCCAATCGCCGATCCACAACATCCGCTCGAGGTTCTGCGAACGGTGCACTCGTTCGATCCGTGCATGGCCTGCGCGGTTCATATGTTCGATCCTGCGGGGAACAACGTTGCCAAAGTGAAGGTGCTGTGAGTTTTAAGGACGGCCCCTCATCCGGCCTTCGGCCACCTTCTCCCCATCTGAAAAGCGATGGGGAGAAGGGGCGCGATGTCAGAGCAGGATGAGATGGGTGGTTCGATGTTCGATCGCGGAGAGCTTCCTATTTGAAGTTAATTGATTAACCCACCCTCTCAATCGAGCGTCCTTCTCCCCCACGCTTTTTGTGGGGGAGAAGGTGCCGAAGGCGGATGAGGGGACCGTCCAGCAAGAGCAAAGAAACAAAGGAACCCAATGAAAACCGCCATCTACGGCATCGGCAACATTCTTCTCGGCGACGACGGCATCGGGCCGGCGGTCGTCAATTACCTCTCCGCCAACAATACCTTCGCCGATGACATCACCCTCGAAGACCTCGGCACGCCATCACTCGACCTTCCAAACTACCTCACCGGTTTCGACCGCGTCATCTTCATCGATGCCGTCGCAGTCGATGCCCCACCCGGAACGATCCGCCTCTTCTCACGCGACGAGATCATCGCCGCCCCTCCCGGAATCCGCATCAGCCCGCACGAGCCGACAATCAACGACGCCCTGATCGTCCTCGACTTCGCCGGCGGCGCACCGCGTGACGTCGTCCTGATCGGCGTAGTGCCGCACACGCTGGAAAACGGGATGAACCTGTCACCAGCAGTCGGCAAAGCAATTCCGCGCGCGGCAATGCTGGCACGGGCGCTGGCAGCGAACTGAGCGACAAACCGTTTCACGCGAAGACGCGGAGAACGCGGGGAAACGCCTCGCGACTCCGACGCCGCTAAAGTGGTCTCGGGTTAGCGAAACGCCGTAGCAAAAATCTCAAGCTCGCTGACCCACTCATCAAAGTGGGCACATTCGCCCCGAATAGCCGCTATGCCGATCCGTCCGGCGGCGAGCGGACCGTGGAGTGTCTTTTTGTATTCCGGAAAGACCTCCTGGATGCGCTTTGACGGTGCGGTCGCGGGATCTTCGTTGATGTCTTCCGGAGTTTCGAAGGCATCCCGTATTGCCGCGATCAAAGGCGCCTTTTCCGGTTGCGTCATCGTCTGAGATAACTCTTCGCGTGACGAAAAAAGCCACGACTCGAACTCATGGAGCGCGAGGAATGGTCTGAAATTCTGCGGGCTGCCACAGTCCGCGAAAATACTCTTTTCGACATGGAGGACGCGATCCTGAGGAGAACTATTTGGTCGCGTCTCCATACCCGGGAAATCCGCGGGCAAGCCGTAGTAGTCGATCAAGGTTGTAACAAGAGCCGTTCCCTTTGCCTCGGCTAGAAGCCGGCGCACGTCGTTCTTGTATTTTCCGTAGGTCGTGACGCCTCCTTTAAAGCTGGCGCCGTGTTTCACGACCTTCGTGATGAGAAGCCGAGGATCGAAGAACGTGTCAAAGTGATAGAAATCAGGGGCAAGTACATCTTTAACAAATCGCTCTTCTGTCTGGCCTTCGACGAGGATCAGAATTCGCTTGCTCAAGGCCGCGCACCAAGCACGTTTTTTTCCCAAAGCTCGCCGAGGGCGTAGTCTTCAAGCCACCCGGTCATTCCAGCCACGGTTAAGTGGCGGAATACGCTCTCATGTCCTGCACGGTCAACCGTCCAAACCTGCGCCGGTTCGAACTGGTTGACAAGAGTCACGGACTGCGTCGCGACGATCACCTGAGTACGAGTCGCTGCAGACGCAAGGAGGTTCGCGAGTAATGTAATCGCAGCCGGGTGAAGGCCAAGTTCTGGCTCATCCAGCAGGACGAGAGGCGGTAGGTTCGGTTGCAACAGCAATGTTGCCAGACAGATGAATCGAAGCGTCCCGTCTGACATCGCTGAAGCGTTGAAGTAGCTGTCGGTGCCTTTCTCTTGCCATTCAAGTTTTATCTTCGACGGGTTCAATCGGAGCGGCGCAAGTTGGAACCGATCAAAGAATGGCGCGATCTGACGGATGGTGTCGCGGATGTTCGCCATATGGCCAGGATGCTTCTCCTGAAGCCAGTAAAGGAAGGCAGCCAAGTTCTCCGCTTGCGGCCGGAGAAATCGATTGTCGTCGATTTCATTGGTCGCCTTGAGTGGTGCGCTGTCGCTCGTGTCGTGAAAGTGATAAACCCAATAGCCCTCCAGGTCCTCGAGGATCTGACGCGCCGTAATATGGTCGTCGTCGCGCAACTTGGATTCTGTCGTGTATTGGGCTACCGCATGGCCGTACGGCCTCTGGTAGGTTTTGTCGTGGAACAATGCGGTTTCATACTCGATGACCAATTGATCTTCATTCGTTCCCGTGAGCTTAACGAGATATGCATTCGAGCTCTGAGGAAGAAGACTGTGGGAGAACTTCACGCTTACTTCCATCGTCGGGGACGTCTTCCGTCCAAAGTGCAGCAATGCATCTGCGCCGCCCTTTCGCGCCGTGTATCCCGCGAGGTTCTGATTCACAATCTCGCGCAGGAACCGGAAGACTTCAATGAGGTTTGACTTACCGGAGCCGTTTCCTCCGATGAAGATATTCAGCGACGCAAGCTGTAGGGTTTGGTCGCGGATCGACTTGAAGTTCTTGACGGTTAGCGATTCGAGTCGGCGCATGAGTGCTCGCCTCTCATACTATCGCGAGACCTCCTCTCAGAGAGCAACGGTCGGCTGGCGCCTGTCTATGCTTGGGGGACGGAGAGGCAGATCTACGAGGTGAAGACTGAGTGGGGACGATCACTTGCGGGTCTTCTTCCCTCGCCCGCGTGACACCCATCACCACCTCCTGTGTTCTCAAACATCGCTGCCCGTTCACGCAGCGCCTACTTTGAGCGCACGGGAATCGGGACATGACAAACGGTGGACTTCATATCGAGATCCGAGGAACGGTGCAGGGGGTTGGGTATAGGCCGTGGGTGTTTCAACTGGCGCAGCGCGCTGGGATCCACGGGGTCGTTCGGAACGACTCGGCTGGGGTGTCGATCGACGCGTTCGGCACAGCAGATGCGCTTGACCAATTTGTTGCTGCATTGCGCGGAGGTACTCCTCCCGCCGCGCACGTGCAGTCCTTCCATTCCGCGGTGATCCCATTCGTTGAGCACTCCGCGTTTGCGATAACCGACAGTGTCGCGACTGTGGAGCGTCGTGTCTCGATTCCCTCCGATCTTGCGACGTGCGACGACTGCGTGCGCGAGCTGCTCGATCCGGCGGACCGGCGTTTTCGCTATCCGTTCATCAACTGCACGAACTGCGGACCGCGCTACTCCATCGTCCGCGACGCGCCGTACGACCGGCCGAAGACATCGATGACGTCGTTCCGCATGTGTGCGCGCTGTCTTGCCGAATACGAATCTCCTTCCGACCGGCGCTTCCATGCGCAACCGAATGCCTGTCCCGATTGCGGGCCGCGGCTGACGGCCATGGGAAGCCGGCACGAGCGGATCGTGACGAGCGATGAGATTCGGTTTGCCGCACGCGCGATCCGCGCCGGCATGACCGTCGCGCTCAAAGGGCTCGGCGGATTCCAGCTCGCCTGCGACGCCACTTCGTCGCAGGCCGTGCAGCGTTTGCGCGACCGCAAGCAGCGCGAGCACAAACCGCTGGCCGTGATGGTGCGCGATCTGGCGATGGCGGAGCAGTTGGTGGAACTGAGCGAGACGGAGAAAGAACTTCTGACGTCGATCGAGCGGCCCATCGTGCTTGCGCGCAACCGCGCGTACTCACCACTCGTCCAGGAGGTGGGTGGCGCAGGTGTCGCCATCACCGGCGTCTTCCTGCCGTACACGCCGCTGCATCATCTTCTTCTTCGCGATGCCGCGATTCCGCTCGTGATGACCTCGGGGAACCTCGCCGATGAGCCGATGATCACGACCAACATCGAAGCGCTCGATCAGCTTCGCAACGTTGCCGACGTCTTCCTCCTGCACGACCGCGAGATCGTCACGCGCGTCGACGACTCGATCGCCACAGTCATCGACGGCGCGCCTGCAATTCTTCGCCGCGCGCGTGGCTACGTCCCACGAGGATTTCAGACTCGGCGAACCTTTTCCGAGCCGATTCTCGCTTGCGGCGCGCATCTCAAGAACACCTTCTGCATCGCCTCCGGATCGAGCGCGTTTCTCGGCCCGCACATCGGCGACCTCGAGAGCGTCGAGACATTGCGCGCGTACGAGTCGGCCATCGAACGGATGAAATCCTTCATCGGCGTGGCGCCGCGCGTGCTCGTTCACGACCTGCATCCCGACTACTTCTCCACGCGTTACGCGCTCGCGCAGGAAGGCGTGCGCACCATTGGCGTGCAGCATCATCACGCGCACATCGCCAGTGCGATGGCCGAAGATCGGATTGAAGGTCCGGTGATCGGGATTGCGTACGACGGGACGGCATTCGGCACCGACGGCACGACCTGGGGCGGCGAGATTCTCATCGCAGATTTTGAGGACTACCAGCGCTTCGCAACGTTTCGTCCCATTCCGCTCGCCGGCGGCGATCAGGCCATTCGTCAGCCGTGGCGCATCGCGCTGGCAGTGCTCGACGATGCGTACCGCGGCGACGCGCCACTGGCATCGCTTCATCTTTTCCGCGAGATCTCGCTGCAGATGATCACGCAGGTGCGGCTGATGATCGAGCGCAACCTGAACACGACTCCGGCGCGCGGCGTCGGACGCTGGTTCGATGCATTCGGCGCCATCGTGCTCGGACTGGCAGACGCGCATTACGAAGGCGAAGTGGCCTTCCGCTGGAACATGGTCGCCGACGAAAACGAGCGCGGGCTTTATCCGATCGTCATTCACGACGGCATCACGCCGTGGCAGATCGATCCGCGGCCGATGGTGAAAGCGGCGGTCAACGATCTGCTGGCCGGGCGTTCCGCGGCCACGATCTCGGCCCGCTTTCACAACACGCTTGCTGCCGCCACCGCGGAGATCGCGCGCGCCGCGCTCATCAGCCGCGGGCGCATGCCGGTTGTTCTCAGCGGCGGTTGTTTTCAGAACAAACGATTGGCGGAATCGATCATCGACACGCTTCGTCCGTCCGTGCGCGTCGTCATGAATCGCAACGTTCCAGCCGGTGACGGTGGCATCGCCCTCGGCCAGGCGTTCATCGCCGATGCGCGGCTTCGCGCGGAAACGCCGGTGCGCGTCGATGAAGAGGAGCTCGTATGTGCTTAGGCGTACCGGGACGCGTCATCTCGATTCACGACTACACCGCCGTCGTCGATTTCTGGGGCGTGCGCAAAGACGTGCGGCTCGACATCGTCGATGAGCCGGTGGTGCCGGGCGACTACATCCTCAATCACGTCGGCTTCGCCATCCGGCGAATCGCCCCCGAGTCAGTGGCGGAGACGCTGGAGCTCTACGAAATGCTGCTGCGCGAGAACGCCGGCGGCGAAGAGGATCTGATGGCCCTCGACGTCCGCGCCGAGATCGCGGGGGCGTCGTGACGAACGAGCTGCAATTCCGCGATCCCGCGCTGGCGCGCTCGCTCGCGGCGACGCTGGCCCGGCTCGTCGATGAGATCGGACGGCCGGTCGCGGTCATGCACGTCTGCGGCAGTCACGAACAGGCCATCGCGCGCTTCGGTCTGCGCTCGCTTTTTCCGAAAGCGCTCGATGTGATCATGGGACCCGGTTGCCCGGTTTGCGTGACCGACGTGCCCGAGGTCGATGAAGGCGTCGTCCTGGCGCGTCAGGGCGTGCGCATCGTGACGTTCGGCGACATGCTGCGCGTGCCCGGCACCGTGCAATCGCTCGCGGACGCGCAGGCCAGCGGCGCGAATATCGAAGTGATTTACAGCCCGCGGCAAGCGATTGAGATCGCGCGCGAAACCGAAGAGGAGGTCGTTCTCTTCGCTACCGGATTCGAGACCACCGCCGTGGCCACCGCTGCGGTGATCCTCGACAATCCGCCCAAGAACTTCTCCGTTCTCTCCGCGCACAAATACATCCCGCCGGTCATGGAGATCGTCGCGGAGATGCCGGGCTCGCGCGTGGAAGGCTTTCTCGCCGCCGGTCACGCCGCGGCGATCACCGGCTCCGCGGTCTTCGAGCCGTTCGTCGAGCGGCATCAGGTGCCGGTCGTCGTGGCCGGCTTCGAGCCGATGGACATTCTGGCCGGACTCGTCGAGCTGCTCGAGCTGATCCGCAACAAGACGCCGCGCGTGGCGAACATGTTTCCGCGCTGCGTCTCGGCGGAAGGCAACATCCCGGCGCAGAAACAACTATGGCGCGTCTTCAAACCGGTTGGCGGCAAGTGGCGCGGCATCGCGCACGTGCCGAACGGCAACCTCCGTCTGCGCGACGAATTCGCGCATGTCGATGCACGCAAGCGATTCACGATCGATCTTCCCTCGCTGTGGGATTACGCACCGTCGGCGCTGGCCGGGCAGTGCATCTGCGGCGACATCATGGCCGGCATCCGCAACCCCCGCGACTGCCGCCTCTTCAACCGCGAGTGCGTTCCCGAGAACCCGGTGGGTGCCTGCATGGTGTCGAACGAAGGCACGTGCAAGATCTGGCATCTCTACGGCGGCGTTCCCGATTTGGAGGCGACAGCATGACTGCGATCCTCACGGCGCCAAACACCGGCCGCGTCACGCTCAAACAGGGCGGCGGCGGGCGGGCCATGCGCGCGCTCATCGAAAAACTCTTCGTCCGCGATTTCGCCACGATGCCGCTGCACAATCCCGATTTCAGCGTCGGCGTCGGAGCGATGGACGACGGTGCGGCGATTCGCATCGGCGACGAATGGCTCGTCATCACCACCGACTCGCACGTCATCCATCCGATCTTCTTTCCCGGCGGCGACATCGGCCGTCTCTCGATCTGCGGCACGGTCAATGACCTCGCCATGATGGGAGCCACGACCGTTCTCGGTCTGACCTGCAGCGTCATTCTCGAAGAAGGATTCGCGCTCGATTCGCTCGAAGCGATTCAGCGATCGATGATCGCCGCATGCCGCGAAGCCGGCGCGCCCGTCGTCACCGGCGACACGAAGGTGATGGGTAAGCGCGAGCTCGACGGCATCGTCATCAACACGTGCGGCATCGGCCTCACGCGCACACTCATTCGCGACAACGGCCTCTCGCTCGGCGACCGCATCATCGTCACCGGCTCGATTGCCGAGCACGGCCTGGCGGTGATGGCGAAGCGTCACGAGATCGGGATCGAAGGCGATCTGATTTCCGATGTCGCTCCACTCAACGCGATGATCGCCTCGGTTCTCGCCGGAGCTCCGAACGCCGTCACGGCGATGAAAGATCCGACGCGCGGCGGCGTCTCCAGCGCGCTGCACGAAATGGCGTCGAAGAGCGGCGTCGGAATCCTCCTCGACGAACGCGCCATCCCGGTCACTGCCGCCGTCCGCGCCGTCGGCGAGCTGCTCGGCATCGACCCGCTGCATGTCGCCAACGAAGGAAAAGCGCTCATCGGCGTTCGTGCCGATGCCGCGGACCGCGTTCTCGACATTCTTCGCGCACATCCCCTCGGCCGTAACGCCGCAATCATCGGCACGTGTGTCGCCGAGCGGCCGGGCGGCGTCATTCTCAACACCGGATTCGGAAAGAGGCTGCTCGCGGAACCAGAAGGCGAGCCGCTGCCACGCATATGCTGAACGTCGCCGTCCTCTGCTCGAAACGCGCGCCGGGCCTGGAGGCTTTGCGCGAGCGCGTCCACGTTGCCTGTGTTCTCGATCGCCAGCTTCCGCGCCGCGCCGGCCGCGAAACGTTTGATGCCGAGACCGCGTCGCTGCTTCTCCCGTACGACGTCGACGCCGTCATTCTCCTCGGCTATCTCTACATCCTCACCGATCCGATGCTGGAGGCATTTCCGGGGCGCATCCTCAACGTTCACGACTCCGATCTCACGCTGCGCAACGACGACGGCGGCCCGCGCTATCCCGGTCTGCACGCCACGTGCGACGCGATCAACGCCGGCGAGCATGAGACGCGCAGCAGCGTGCATCTCGTCACGAAACATCTCGATGCCGGTCCGGTCCTTGCGCGCAGCAACGCGTTTCCCGTTGCGCCATTCGTGAGCGTGGCCGCGGTGCGCGGCGAGCAGGACATCGTTCGCGCGTATGCGTATGCGCAGCGCGAGTGGATGATGCGCAGCACCTGGGGCGCCCTCGCGAGCGAGGCCCTCGGGCGCCTGATTCCGCAAAAGGCGGCGGCGTGAAATCCATCCGCATCGATGTTGACGGCGCCGTCGGCACGATCACGATCGATCGCCGCGAGCGCTTCAACTCGCTCGACGTCGAGACCGCGCGCGATCTGCGCAAAGCCGGCCTGCAACTCGCGCGCGACAACGCGATCCGCGCGGTCGTGCTGCGTGGCAGCGGCGGCGTCTTTTGCAGCGGCGCCGATCTCAAATACATCCGCGGCGGCGGCGACGCCAAAGGTCTCGGCTACCTCCAGGCAGGCAACCCGGCAACCCGCCAACCCGGCAACCCGAACACCCAGCAACCCACCTACGGCGATGTCTTCAAACAGATCCTCGAATACATCCACAGCACCATCTCTGAGATTCGCCGTGCGCCGAAGCCGTTCATCGCTGCGGTCGACGGCATCGCTGCCGCGGGCGGATTCGGCCTGGCCATGTCGTGCGATCTCGTCATCGCCTCCGATCGCGCCATGTTCGAGTGGGCCTACGCGAAGACCGGACTGACCGGCGCGGAAAGCTCGACCTTCATGCTGCCGCGGCTCGTCGGTCTGCGCCGCGCCTTCGAGCTCCTCTTCCTCAATCCTCGAATCACGCCGGAGCGCGCGCTCGAGATCGGCTTGATCACCGCGGTCTATCCGGCTGCGACGTTTGATGCCGAGGTTGATGCGATCGCGAAGAAGGTCGCGGAAGGGCCGACCGAGGCGATGGGAATCGCGAAAGAGCTGATCAACCAGGCCGCGGGCATGGACCGGCTCGACGTTCATCTCGACCGCGAGATCGACCAGCTCGCGCGCATCGCCGACGGCGCCGATTTCGCGGAAGGCATCGACGCCTTCTTCGCCAAGCGGCAACCGAAATTCGGAGTGTCGTGATGCACGAATACTCCATCGTCCAATCGCTCGTCGATTCGGTTGCCGCAGCTGTCGGAACGCGCAGCGACGCCGTCGTTCGCAGCCTGCGCGTCAGCATCGGAGAGGTTGCCGGTGTCGATTGCGGCCTTCTCACGACCGCCTACGAAGTCTTCCGCGCCGGCACCCTTTGCGAGAACGCCGTGATGACGATCGATCGCATTCCTGCGCGTTGGGAGTGTCCGCTCTGCGGCACAGCCATCGTCCGCGGCGCGGTTCTGCAATGTCCGCAATGCCACGAGCCGGCGTTCCTGGCCGCGGGCGACGAGATCATTTTGCAACGCGTGGAACTGGAGGTGGGCTGATGTGTCAGGACTGCGGATGTGGAGACACCAACCTCGTGCCGCTGGAGCTGCAGACGCGCATTCTGGCGCGCAACGACAGCACCGCCGAGCACAATCGCCAGCACTTTCTTGAGCGCGGCATCTTCACCGTCAACCTCATGGGCTCGCCCGGTTCGGGAAAGACCGCGGTGCTCGAAGCGACGGCCGCTCACTTCAAACACGGCCGCCAACTTGCCGCCATCGCCGGCGATCTGGCCACCGACAACGACGCCGCGCGGCTCGTGCGCGCCGGCATCCGCTCGTGCGCGATCGAGACCGGCCAAGCCTGTCATCTCGATGCGGAGATGGTGCACCACGAGCTGCATCATCTCGATCTCGAGGGTGTCGAGTTTCTCTTCATCGAGAACGTCGGCAACCTCGTCTGCCCCGCCGTCTACGACCTCGGGCAAAGCGTCAACGTCGTTGCTCTTTCGGTAACCGAGGGAGAGGATAAGCCGCTCAAATACCCGACCATGTTTGCGAAAGCCGATCTCGTGCTTCTGACCAAACTCGATCTGCTGCCGCATCTGCCGAGGGTGGATGTCAATGCGATCCGCAACGCGATCGCCAAGGTCATGCCCGATCCGCACATCATTCGTATGTCG
Source organism: Thermoanaerobaculia bacterium (assembly GCA_036260495.1). Taxonomy (GTDB): domain Bacteria; phylum Acidobacteriota; class Thermoanaerobaculia; order Gp7-AA8; family Gp7-AA8; genus JADGNZ01. The sequence continues at coordinate 38 of DATAMS010000303.1, read as the reverse complement.
GCGCAGGACGATGTGGGCGTCGATGGCTGGGTGGCATG
>DATAMS010000290.1:0-19206 GCA_036260495.1 Thermoanaerobaculia bacterium | reverse complement strand
CACGCGCGACCCGGCCGCGATGAATGCGGCGCGGCAAGAACTCGCCGATGAGATTTCCTTTCATGAGTACATCCAGTGGCTCTTCTTCACGCAATGGGCTTTTGTTCGCAACGCAGCGCATGAGCGCGGGATCCAGATTATGGGCGACGTCCCGATCTACGTTGCTGCAGACAGCGCCGACGTCTGGGCGAACCGCGAGATTTTCCAACTGAACGAGAACGGCGAGCCCGACGTCGTCGCCGGCGTTCCTCCCGATTACTTCAGCGCCACGGGCCAGCGTTGGGGAAATCCGCTCTATCGCTGGGATGTTCTGCGCGCAACGAACTATGCCTGGTGGGTAGCGCGATTCCGTGCCGCCCTGCAATTCGCCGACATCGTTCGCGTCGATCATTTCCGCGGGTTTGCCGCATATTGGGAAATTCCAGCGAGCGAGCCGACTGCAATGAATGGCCGCTGGATGCCAGGCCCGGGCCGCGAATTATTCGACGCCATTCGCGACGTCATCGGCTCGCTCCCCATCGTCGCCGAAGACCTCGGCCATATAACACCCGAGGTGCATGAGCTGAGGATCGCGATCGGAGTGCCAGGGATGAAAATCCTGCAGTTCGCCTTCGCGCAACCCGACAGTCCACATCTCCCACATCACTATGAGCCACAGACCGTCGTCTATACCGGCACACACGACAATGACACCGCCCGCGGCTGGTACGACCAAGCCTCCGACGAAGAGCGCCAGACCGCCGCGCTCTACCTCGGCATCCACAGCCCCGAAGAGCTTCCCTGGACACTGATCCGCACCGCCTACACCTCCGTCGCCAACACCGCCATCGTCCCCGCCCAAGACATCCTCGGCTTGGGCAACGAAGCGCGCATGAACCTCCCCGGCGAAGGGAAAGATAATTGGTCGTGGCGGTTGGAGGAAGGCGCGCTCACGGACGAACTTGCGGACGAACTGCGAAAACTGGCCGAGGTATCCGGACGGATTTGCACCTGAAACGTGATTACCACAGGACCTGCTGGCGTTTCGCACGCCGGCAGCCGTGACCAGCGGGGCTCGCTAGATTCATCACGACATTCCATAGTTAGGGGTAGGGAATCTCGGGAACCAGGCACTCCTCCTTCAAGCAACAAGTGGAGGTTTGTCATTCATGACTCGGGAGAATCCGATACCCACGACACGACCTGACAGCTACTCTATTTCTGATACGAAATATGTAGTTTTGCGTACCGAGATCATCGAAACGGAAAAGAGTAGTGCGGATTTTCTCAAGTGGAAACTGATCGCGGTAGCAACGGTGGCGTCTGTTGCGGTCGGTTTCTTGGCGTCCACCAAGGAGGCTCCGAGGCCCGACATACGTCTGATCATTTGCTTAGCCCCGTTAATTTGTGCCTACGCTGACATGGTCGGTGTTGACTTGGCCGTCAGAACAATGCTGATCGCTAACTTCTTGTGGAGGTGCGGCGACCCATATGAAACTCATGTTCACAACCTTCGGGAGCGTGGCAGGCGCCCGGCTGTTCAGGGTAAACGCGAAAAAGGTCCATTCAACGCCGCCACGACGGCATCTTTTGCCGCGAGCCTTGCGGTGAGTACGCTAATCATCGGTGGCGGACTTGTGGGCGGGTTCAAGTCGACTCCCCCGTGGCCACTGCCCCATGTCATCGCGTTTGTCGCATCGGGCTCCTTGGGCGTAGCCGCAACGCTATACTTGTGGGCTCTGTACAGCGCGCGGCTGGACCAAACCGCTGTGCGGTCCATTGAGCCGAAGGACGACGAGGTAACGCGTTGATGGGTTCGCTGCGTAGGACAGAAAGCCATGCTTCGGTCCACGGACTATGCTCTCTCCATCGCGGCCATCGGGAGCGTCGAGAACAAGCGACTCAGTAAGATCCTGCCACCCTCGTGCTCCTCGCCAGTGAAGGCATTTCGCCACTTGCCGGCGGTGGTGAGAGTTGCGTTTGCCCATACGTCGCCGATGGGAAGCTTGCCCGGTTTTACGACCTTCGCGACCAGGCGCGGCACGGCGACGAGCACAACGTCGTTATGGTGGCGACGGATGAACGCGATGGTGTTCGGGCCGGCGTCGATTGGTTCGTAGCTGCCGTCGCGGAAGAGATCGGCGTGGCGGGCGCGTATCTCCAGCAGTTTACAGGTGACGAACATTTTGATCCGGCCGTCTTCCCAGCGATGCAGGAGGGTGTCCGGCGAAACGGACTTGACCGCTTGTAGCATCGCACGGCGTCTCGCATAGTCGACGGTACGGCGGTTGTCGGGGTCGACGAGGCTGAAGTCCCACAGTTCCGTTCCCTGGTAGAAATCGGGGGTACCGGGTGCAGTCGCTTTGAGCACTACCTGCGACAGGCTGTTGAGGAATCCGTAGAAGGCGATGCGTTTCTGGAAGCGAAGAAAATCGGTTCGGAACTCGTGATCGCTGAGTATGGCGGCGGAAAATCCGAGGAGGGCTTCTTCGTATTGATGGTCTGGAGCGATCCAGCTCGTGTGGTTCTTGGCCTCGCGCGCGGCTTTTTCCAGATATTGCTGAAGACGATCCGGCAGGGAAGGTAGCTCGCGCTCATCGAGTGGCCAGATCCCGATCAGTGTCTGATAGAGGAACAGTTCTTCGTTGGCGTGAGGGGCGCCGTTCTTCTTGCGGGCGGCATTCATTTTCGACCAGCGGCGGACCTGATGCTCCCATTGCGGTGCCATTTCGGAGAGAACATTGATCCGCGCGCGGACATCCTCGCCACGCTTCGTGTCGTGCGTGGCCGTAGAGTTCATTGTGTGCGGCCAAGTGCGCTGCATGTGTGCGTTTCGTGCGTGAAACTCCGCGAGACCGTCGGCGTCCGCGCTACGGCCGGGATCGGCGCCGACTTCATTAAGTGAGATCAAGCGGTTGTAATTGTAGAAGGCCGTGTCTTCGACACCCTTTGCCATGACGCGGCCGGTGAATTGTTGCCAGCGCATGACGAACGACAGCCAATGCTCACGCTCGGATGCGACATACGACGGCGGATCGACGAGGAGAACGCTCTCCAGAAAGGAGAAGAGCCGCTCATCGATTGCAGTGCCCGATCGCCGGCGCGCCTCGGCGATGGCCTGACGGATCGACTGTTGATCGGCGGGGTCCGCTTCTCCATTGCGAACGTATGTGCGGTAAACGCGCATACAGGCCGTCACTTCCGTCAGCGCGGCGGTGAGATCCACTGGCGCGAAGTCGCGAGCGTTGCGGTCAGCCAAGGCAAGCGCACCCAATTGTTTGCCGAGTGCGCGCATTTCTCCGGAGAAAAGTTCGTGGATGACTTGGCGCTTACGTTGATAGCAGACATCAGCAAAGCTCTCATTGAAACCAGTGAACGTTCGATAGAACCGGTCAAGCTGCCGCAGTCCATCGGCATCGACGAAGAGAGCGTTCACTGATGCCAGAAAATCATAGCCCGTCGTTCCACTGACGGGAAACTCGGAACGCAGCTCTTCGCCGTCCTCGAGAATTTTCTCGAGCAGGATGTAAAAGCGATCGTCATCTCCAGTAAGCCGCGATTGCAGCTTGCGCATATGACCGATCGGGTCATAGAGGCCGTCGATGTGATCGATGCGCAGACCGGTCACTTTTCCTTCCGCAATCAGCTCCAGCGTTCTTCGATTGCGCGCTTCAAAGACTTCTGGATTTTCGACGCGCACGCCGATGAGATCCGTGACGTCGAAAAAGCGCCGGTAATTGATTTTTTCGCTGGCGATGCGCCAATAGGCGAGCCGGTATGACTGCGCGTCGAGCAGTGCGTCGAGCGTATTGAAGCTTTCGGGCTTTCCTTGTGTACCGTTGATGCGTTCGATGGCTGATTGGAGCGCATTCCGAAACGCTTCATCCCCTTCGTGAATGCGCCAGAGCGCATCCTTCAGGAAACGGCTGTTCGGCAGGGAATCGTGGTTTTCGCTTAGCTCTTGCAGTTCGATCGAGACGTTATTCTCGGGAAGGAATTTCAGAACTTCTTGCAGTACCAGACCATAAGAGCCCGGCGAGAGCGGAAGGCGTTTGTCGTAATACGTGAAGAAAAATCCGTCGGCGTCGAAATGAAGCTGGATCTCCTGAGCCTCGAGGACTTCGCCGTATGGTTTGCCGAGGATGGGGAGGAGGACTTTCGCGGCGGTCTGTCCGCGCGTCGTGACCGGAGTAAGGTCGATATCGAAGTAGTGCAGGAAGCGCGAGTGCTCGCCGTTTTCGAGGACGCTCATCCACCATACGTTTTCGGCGCTGGCGGCCATGTGGTTGGGGACGATGTCGAGCAGGATGCCGAGGCCTTGATTTTCCAACTCCTTGTGCAGGGCATCGAAATCGTCATCGGATCCGAGCTCCGGATTCAGGGAGTTCGCATCGACGACGTCGTAGCCGTGGGTACTACCCTTTCTTGCGCGAAGGATGGGCGACGCGTAGACATCGCTGATGCCGAGCTCCGCGAGGTAGGGCGCGATCTTGCGGGCGTCCTCGAACGTGAAGCCGGCGTTGAATTGAAGGCGGTAAGTAGCCCGAGGTACGCGGTACATATGCGGTTGAGGACGCTGCGAAAGGGGTGCCGTGTTGGTATCGCGTCGTTCTTTAGCGCTTTAGCGCGCGACAGTGACCTCGCGGACGCCCCGAACCTACACCCGCCGCATCACGACGATCGTCTTGTCGTCCGTCGCTTTCGCGCCGCGCTCGAACGCGATGACGGCGTCGAGTATGCGCGATGGAATGTCGTTTGTCGCCGCGTCGCGTTGGGCGAGGAAGAGATCGCGGAGGTTGTCGTTACCGAATTCGGCGTCTTCGGGGTTGGCGGCTTCGTTGAGGCCGTCGGTGTACAGAAAGAGTACAGATCCGTGCGGCAACTCGATCGTTCCCTCGGTGTACGACGACTCGGGGAGGATACCGATCGGTCTGCCGGTCGATGCGATCTCCGTCAGTCCGTCGGCCGTGGCGATGTAGGGAGGGTTGTGACCGGCGTTGACGTAGCGCAGCACGCCGGTCGCGGGCGAGTAGCGGGCGAAAAAGAACGTTGCGTATTTGCGGCCGCGGGCGCTGCGGAAGATCAACGCGTTGAGGCGCGCGACGAGGCGGGCCAAATCGTCCTCGATCGGCGCAGCTACTCGCAACGCGGCCTGCACGCTCGACATGATCAGCGCCGCGCCGACGCCTTTGCCAGAGACGTCGCCGATGGCGAGGCCGAGGTCGCCGCCGGGGAGCTCGAGGAAATCGAAATAGTCGCCGCCCACTTCGTAGCAGGGATGGCTGAGCGCGCCGAGCTCGATGCCCTTGATATCGACCGGCGCCGACGGCAGAAGGCGGCTTTGAATCTCGCGCCCGAGGGCTAGCTCCTGCTCCATTCGCTGCTTCTCGAGCAGCTCCATGTGCAGCGTCGCGTTCTCCATGGCGATGGCCATGTGGTCGGAAATGTCGTTGAGGAACTCCAGATCGCGCGGCCCGAACGAGCCTTTGATCTTGTTGAGAAGTTGCAGCACGCCGACCACGCGCTCGCCGCGATTCTTGATCGGAACGCAGAGCATCGAGCGCGTGCGATAGCCGGTCTTCTGATCGAGCGAACGGTCGAATCGCGGATCTTGATACGCGTCGTGGAGGATCACCGGCTCGCCGGTCTCCGCGACCTTGCCGGCCAGACCTTTGCCGATCGGCAGGCGGATCTCCGTGGCCAACTCGCCGGCGATCTTCGTCCAGATCTCCTTCTTCTGATCGTCGACGAAGTAGAGCGTGCCGCGCTCGACGTGCAGCTCGTTGCGGGCCACAGTTAGGATCGATGCGAAGAGCGCGTTGGGCTCGATCGAGGAGTTGATCAGCTTTGATGCTTCGACGAGCGTGCGCAGGCGTTCCATCTCGTCGCGGTCGGCGAGCGTGGTGACGATGCGCCCGACGAGGATGCGATCGCGATCGCTGAATTGCAGGCCGCTTTGAAACACGGTTTCCGAGCGCTCGCTGCGCACGATCGTGCAATCGACCTCGATCTGTTCGCCGTCCCAATCGAATTGCAACGTGTGCGGGCCGGCCACGAGTGGCTCTTCGTGCTCGATGCGCGTGCCGAGGATGCCGATGTCGACGATGCGGACGACGCTTTCGGCGAGGCGGGCTGGAATCGGAGCAGGAAGGAGTAATCGCTCGGCACCACGGCGGTCGTCATGCTGCATCGCGAGATTGTACTTTGTGCGCTTCGCGCGTTTTCAGTTGTCAGGTTATCTTCGCGTTGCGCGTCGTCGTCCAATGCAACGCTTCGATGTCGTGAATCTGCTGTTGACAACGCGCGAAGCACAATCAACCGACAACCGATAACGCGCGAAGCGCATGTTTGAAGCATTCCAGGAACCCGACTATCGCCGCTTCTGGGTGGCGCAGTTCATCTCCAACATCGGCACCTGGATGCAGGGGCTGGCGCAGGGATGGCTCGTCTACAAGCTGACGGAGTCTCCCTTCCTCCTCGGCTTCGTGGCGTTCTCGAACTCCGCGCCGTCGCTGATTCTGATGCTGCCGGCCGGCGTGCTCGCCGATCACCTCGACAGGCGCCGCGTCGTCGGCATCTCGCAAGTCGCGCAGGCGCTGTCGGCGTTGTTCGTGGCCGTCGCGGTGCGCACGGGTCACATCACGGTCTGGCACATCGTGGCTGCGTCGCTGGTCAGCGGCGTGGCCATTTCGTTCTCTGCGCCGGCATACCAGGCGATGATCGTCGATCTGCTCGACGACCGCTCGCGCCTGTCGAACGCGGTGGCGATGAACTCGCTGCAGTTCAATTTCTCGCGCGTGCTCGGGCCGCTGCTGGCGGGACTCACGCTCGCAGCCTGGGGCAGCTTCTGGTGCTTTCTCCTGAACGCGCTTTCGTTCGTGCCGCTCGTCGTCGTGCTCGAACGGCTGAAGAAACGGCAGATGCGCGAGTCGCCCGTGGGGTCGATGCCGGCGCGCCTCATCGAAGGGTTCCGCTACGTGCACGGCGACCGCATCGTGTTGCTGCTCCTCGGAATCGTGGCTGTCGTCAGTCTCCTCGGCTATCCCTACATGACATTGATGCCGATGGCCGCGCGCCGCCTCTACATTCACGATGATGCCCGCGGCCTCGGCATCCTGATGGGCGCGGTCGGCATTGGCGCGCTGCTCGGCGCGCTGTCGTTGTCGGTGCGCACGCCGGCAAAGATCATGCGCACGATCATCGCCTCGCTCACGATCTTCGGCATCGCTCTCGGCTCGATCGGATTCACCCACGCGCGGCTCATCACCGTCCCGCTGCTCGCCATCTGCGGCTGCGCGATGGTCGTCTGCGTCGCGCTCTGCAACACCGCCATCCAGAACCGCATCCCCGACGCCATGCGCGGCCGCGTCCTCAGCATGTACACGTTCGGCTTCTTCGGCTTCCTGCCATTCGGCAACCTCCTCGCCGGCGCCGTCGCCGAGCACCGCGGACTGCCGATGACGATGATGATGCTGGGAGGGGGGATCATCGCCGCGGCGGTGGGGGCGATGGTGGTTCGACGCTGAGGAGTGCAGGCGTCTCGCCTGCGGCCGGCGGGCGTCTCGCCCGGCGGTGTGTGGGGCGTGGATCAACACGGGTGCCAGCGTTCCTGGATGAGAATTTGCGTGATTTGCGACCAAGGAGTCGGTGATTGTGACTCTGATTCGAACGTGATCCATCACGCGAACATTCTAAGTCGCTCTCTTAAAGTTCTTTTTGCGTCTCGCAGTCTTGATTTCACTGCATCGAGACTGAGGTTGAGCACACTTGCAATTTCATCATAAGCGAAGCCTTCGATCCACAGCCTAAGACATTCCCGTTGCCGAGACGGTAGGCTCGATATCGCGTCTTTTACTTGCTCTTGAAGTATTCGCTCTTCTTCTTCGACGATCAGGTTCATTTCTCGGCTCGACAGCTCTTCGCCCGTAAATGGATTGGATGAGATCTCCGGCGATTCTGATAGTGATTCGAGCGACTGAGTGTCTCCCGCGCGTTTTTGAGTTTTGAGCGCGCGCACCCTATTCAATGCAAGACGCTGCGCGACGGTTTCGACAAACGACCAACTGAGTTCGCCTTCAGCCGAACTAGAGATATGCTCGTAAATGCGCTTAAATGTGTCCTGCGCAAGGTCGTGGGCTAGGTCATCGGCAAACCGCATTGAGCGGAAGTGCCGAAACACCCGCGCATAATACTTGCGGTACAGCACTTCAAATTGTTCATCAATCATTCCCATAGTACGACGCCACAAATGAGCATGTCCCAGAGTTGGGGCTTAGGCATTGAGATAATCAGCACGCTACCCAGGGTATTCACGCCACTTTTTTCTCCATTTGGTGTCTTTACTAGTAGAGAGTCAACGGACGCCAACGCGTACGAATCTCTGGCCCGCTTGCGTTGCCGCGCAAGCGGGCCCCTTCGTTTAGAGCCAACCCTTTGCAAGAGCGATGGTTACGAGTATCCCCAGAACGGCAATGGTGGTGCTTATCCAAAAGGTCAGACCGCATCCGTAACTGGTGCTTCGAAACTGGAAAGACAAGTGCGACGGGCGAGGTGGCTCCCGCGTGTTGCGTCCCATAGACAGACAATCTCCTTTCTGCCGAGACGCGGGGAGCGGGAGTCAACGGACGCTCGCTGTGTCTCTAGCGATATGGTTGCACGTATTGCCGTACGGCAACCTGCCGTCAAACGTAGGCTCAATTCCGACGTATGTCAACTAGCTGGTGCGGATCCTGGAGCGTGGCGGGTTCGAGCCCGCGCCCCGGTTCCGAGCAACTCGCTTAAGCTTTTACGCCAACGAATCCAAAATCTCCTCCACCGTTGACCTTCGACACGTATACATCGGCGTATCGCGCTGCGTGAACTTCGACGACTCCGTTTCGCGCAGTTCCTGCACGAGGTCGAGGAACTCGGCGGCGGAGTCGGCTTCGAAGGCGACTACGAAATCCTGATCGTCGAGGCCGAACGAGTACGTCGTGTTGATCTTGACGCGCGGGTATTTGTGGCCGATGGCGATGTGCTCGTTCATGATGCGCTGACGTTCGCTTGCCGGCAGCAGGTACCAGTCGCGCGTCTTCACGAATGGGTAGACGAAGAGGAACGGCTTCTTGCCGGGGACGATGCGGAGGCGGCGGCCTTCCTGTCCTTCGTGGAAATGTTCGTCGACGTATTGCGAGTGCTTCGTCATCGAAAAGTACGAAACAGGGATGTCGAGGTAGCGCCCCAGGATGGTTTTGTTGATGGCGGCGGCCATTTGCTGGAAGGGGTCGATCTCGTAGCCGATGCGCCAGAACATGAAGTCGGTGTTCGGCTTGATGCCGACGGTGGAGTAGGGGAGCACCATCATCGGTCCCGTGTGTTTGCCGACCACTTCCGCAAACTCCGCCTTCGCCTCGGCACGCACGGCAGCGGTCTCGCGGCGAAACGCGCGATCGACTTTGAAGAACATGAAGTTGACGAACTGGCGCGGCGCCGCGGCGGCGTCGGTTGTTGCTGGCTTGGCTTGTGGCTCTGTGGTCGTGGTCATGTCGCAATTCTAGCCCGTGCGAGGCGTTGCGGCGCACTTCATCGGCTTGCCCGTCCCCGAGCTAGGTGTGGAACCGTCACGAACACGCATTCGACGTCGCCGTACTCGGCGTTGAGGCCACAAACAGCCCTAAATCCTTTGTCACGGTTCGGTTAAGGCGCGATTAAGCAGGCGCCAGACGGTCATTTTTGTCATCGGGAGCATGTGGAAACTGCAAAACGTCTTGGGCAACTGCACAAACTGCGCTGCTACGGATGTGTCTGAAATGAGTTAAGACTTATAGACTCAGACACTTACGCTATTTCGCCCACTTGTTTGTGCAAATTGCTGGGAAGCCCGTATTCTGCCCACCATTCGCGGTTTTTCACAGGTCTTTCCACAGACTTTTCCGCAGAATCTGTGTAAACCCCGAATCACCCTCCCGGACCATCCGCGGCTCGTTCCCGGTAAAGTCTACGATCGTTGAGGGTTTGCCGTCATGAATGCCCTGGTCGAGCAGCGCATCGAGCCGGTTTTTCATCGCCGGATCGAGCATCTCCGGCGATGTGATCGGGGCTTCGCCGCTGCGATTTGCACTCGTCGAAACGAGCGGTCCGGTGCGGTCGAGAAGGCTACGCAACCAGTCGAGATCAGGAACGCGGGCAGCGACGGTTGTCTCGCCGGACTGAAGAATCGCGGTCAGCGGCGCCGGCCAGATGCCGTGCAATGCATCCGGCACGGTGACGCCCATCGCTTCCAGTTGTTCGACGGACGCAGCAATGACGACGAAGGCTTTTTCGCTGGGACGCTCCTTCATCGCGGCGATCCGATCGACCGCCGGTTGATTCGCCGCGAGGGCATGGAGACCGTAAATCGTGTCAGTCGGCAGCAGAGCCACGCCGCCGGCGATGAGGATGGACGCCAGCTCGTCGAGAACCGCGGCGTCCGGCACGCCGTCGACGCGCCACTGTTTCATCGGCGCGACCTGGCCGCGGGGCTGCGTGCGCCTTCGAGAAGCTCGCGCGCGTGAAGGAGCGCCGACGCGGGAATCGATTCGCCGCCGAGCATGCGGGCGATCTCGTTCACGCGCTCCTCGTCGGAGTCGAGACGGCGGATGCGCGCCCGCGTGTGGCCGGCGGCGTCTTCCTTCCAGACAAAAAAGTGCGTGCTGCCGAAGCTGGCGATTTGCGGCAGATGCGTCACGCAGATGACCTGGTTGCCGGCCGCCAGCTCCTGCAGCTTCCGGCCGACGACTTCTGCCACGCGGCCGCCGATGCCGGCATCGATCTCGTCGAAGACCAGCGTGGCCGCGGCGGCGTGACGCGATGCCTTGAACAGCGCCGCGGCAATGGCCAGCTGGATACGCGACAACTCGCCGCCCGATGCGATCCGCTGCATCGCCTTCGGCTCTTCGCCGCGGTTCGGAGCGATGAGGATCTCGATGCGGTCGAGGCCATGCCCGGCGGCGTGCTCGCGTGCGGCATCCGAGGCATCGACGACGACTTTGACGGTCGTGCGCTCCATGGCCAGATCGTTCAACTCCGACTGAATGGCGGTCTCGAATTTCTTCGCCGCCTTTTTGCGCGCCGCCGACAGCGATTCCGCCGTCTTGCGCCACGCGCCGAAGCGCTGCTCCTCGATTCGTTGCAGCTTGTCGATGTTCGCTTCGTAGTCGCTGAGCCGCTCGAACTCCTGCTGAATCGCTTCGAGATGCGCGAGCACGGCGTCGACGGCGCCACCATACTTTTTCTTGAGGCGCTCAATCGTCACCAGCCGGTCTTCGATCTCTTCGAGCCGTTCCGGATCGTGGCGCACCGAATCGGAGAGGCGCGAAAGGCCGCGCGACGTTTCCTGAAGCCGGTAGACGGCGTCTTTGAGCTCCGCGGCAATCGCACCGATGTCTGCGATCTCGCTGGCCAGCGGTTCCACAAGATGTAGAGCGCGTGCAAGCTGCGCCAGCGCGGAATTCTCGTCATCATCCACCGCCGCAAACGCTCCGCTCGTCGCCTCGGCAAGCTGGCGCGCGTTCGCGAGCAGGCTCCGCTCGGCGCGCAATCCTTCTTCTTCCGCCGGCGCGAGTTTCGCGGCGCCGATCTCATCGATCTGGTAGCGCAGCAGATCGAGCCGCAGCGTCCGATCGCGTTGCGCGTCCGCGAGCGCGCGAAACTCGTCCGCGGCGCTGCGCCATTCGCGATGGGCGCCGCTCACGCTGGCGAGGAGCGAAGCGTGGTCGCCGTATTCATCGAGCAGCTCGCGATAGCCCTGCCCCGCGACGCGATTGTGCGATTCGTGCTGCCCATGGATCTCGACGATCGCGTCCATCGACTCGCCCAGCTCGCGAACGGAAAGAGGCGAGCCGTTGATGAGGACGCGTCCACGTCCGGTCGCGGCGATCTCGCGCTTGACGATCAACTCGATGACGCCGCCATCCGCGCGTTCGAGGTCGATGCCCAGCACTTCAAGCGCCTCACCCGCCGTCGCAGGTAGATGAAACACCGCCTCGGCGGTCATCTTCTCGGCGCCGGCGCGGATCATCTCCGTCGAGCTCCGCGCCCCGCGCAGAAACTCGATCGAATCGATGAGCAGCGACTTTCCCGCGCCCGTCTCGCCGGTCAGAACATTCAGTCCCGGACCCGGCTCGAGAGCGAATTCCTCGACGATGGCGAGGTTGCGGACTTTGAGATAGGTGATCACCGGACGTGTGGAAAGTCTACCGCGTTCACCGGGAGCGGCGCACCCGCAGTGGGCAGTGACTTTGCTATTTGCTACCTGCGAATGAGGTGACCATGAAGACAATCGGCATTCTGGCGATGACGGCGCTGACGTTGATGGCGTGCAATCCGGAGCAGGTTCAACAGACGACCTCGCGCGCGCAGGACGCGGCGCAGAAGGTTGAGCAGAAGGTTTCCGATACGCTCGATGTGTCCACGCCGCTCGGCGCGAAAGAGCCGCCGATGACGCCGCAGGAGCGCGAGAAAGCGCGGTTCGATCAGCAGTGGCGGCAACTGCAATCGTTTCGCGCGCAGCAGGCCGCGCAGGCCGCCGCCGTGCAGCAACAGCAGGCGGCAGCGCAACAGGCAGCGTTGCAGCAGGCCGCGCAAACGTCAACGCAGCTACCGCCGAACATCACCATCGTTCACGGGCAGAAGGAGTCGTTCAAAGGTCTCGACGCCAATGCGATCAACAGCGCGAGCGTCAATCTGCCGATCAGCGGCGACCTTCGCGGGCCGTCCGTGCTGAAGACGCAGGTCTACCTCGACCGCAATCACTTCTCCGTCGGCTCGATCGATGGCCGTTGGGGCCGCAACTCGGCGATCACCGTCTGGTGGTGGCAGAAAGCGCATGGACTGCCGCCGACGGGCGATGTCGACGATGCCACCTTCGGCTCGATCGCACACGCGGCGGGCGGCGGGCCGGTGGTCGTTCCGTACACGATCACCGCCGATGACACGAAGGGGCCGTTCGTCAGTATCCCCGATGATCCTTACGAGAAAGCGAAGCTCACTTGCATGTGCTACGAGACGCTTCGCGAGGAGCTGGCGGAGCGTTTTCATTCCTCAGAGGATTTCATCGAGCAGTTGAATCCAAACGTGAAGATCAACGATCTCCAGCCGGGAGCAACGATCAATGTTCCGAACGTGCGTCCGGCGGTGACGCAGGACCAACCGGACATCGCCAACATCGCCATCTCCATCGCCGGCAATTCGTACAACGGCTTCGACGCCAGCGGCAACGTGATCTTCCACGCGCCGACTACGCTCGGATCGGGATACGACCCATCGCCCGACGAAACCTTGCACGTCGTCGAGATCACGCCGATGCCGCACTTTCATTACGACCCGACGCTCTATCACGAGGTCCCCGACAGCGAGCCCGACGCGCACATGAATCCCGGCCCCAACTCGCCCGTCGGCGTGGTCTGGATGGCCCTCAGCAAGCCGCACTACGGAATGCACGGCACCCCCGATCCCGACTCGATCGGCTACGCGTCATCCCACGGCTGCGTGCGCCTGACCAACTGGGACGCGCAGGAAGTCTCGCACCGCATCAAGAAAGGCATATCGGTCGCCTTCGTCGATACGACCTCGAAGAACATGCCCGAGGTGGCGAAGAAATAGGAGTGCGGACGTCTCGTCCGCGGCATTCGGGGCGTCCCGCCCCGAATGTCTGCTCTTGCGACGATCCGGGATGAATTCAGGTCTTGCGAGGGAACGAGCACTCGGGCGAGACGCCCAAGTGCCCGCGAGCGAGACGCTCGCACTCCTCAGGCCAACGCCCCGCGCAGCATGTCGGTCGTCACTCCGGGCGATTTCATGTTGCCGATCAGCGTCAGGGAGATGGAATTGGGGTCGACAATCGTGTTGGCGACGTTGGCGATGTCGTCGAGGGAGACCTTGTCGATGGAGGCGATGATCTCGTCGAGCGAGAGTTGTTTGCCGAAGTAGTACTCCTGGCGGGCCAGGCCGGACATGCGGCTCACTGTTGATTCGAGCGAGAGAAGGATCGAGCCTTTGAGGTGGAGCTTGGCGGAATTGAGCTCGTCCGCGGTCGCGCCGCCGCTCTTGATCAGCTTCATTTCGGCGAGGGTCATGTCGAGCACGCGTTTCAGGTTCTTTGGCGCGCAGGCGGCGTAGACGGCTTCGTAGCCGCCGTTGACGTAGCCGTTGTGGTACGACATGACTGTGTAGACGAGGCCTGCTTTCTCGCGGATTTTCTGGAAGAGCCGCGAGGACATCCCGCCGCCGAGTATGGCGTTGAAGAGGGCGGCGGCGTAGCGCTCATCGAGTTGTTGCGCGAATCCGCGCATGCCGAGACAGAGGTGAACCTGCTCCAGCTCCCGTTTCTCGCGAAGGATCACGTGCTGCCCGGGCGTGGGCGCGCCCCACGTGCGCGCGACGGGCGCCTTCGTGTCGCTGGAAAACGTTCTCTCCAGAAACGGGATGATCTCCTCGGGACGCACGTTGCCCGACGCGCAGAAGATCATGTTCGATGGGTGGAAGGTCTCGTCGTAGTGCGCGAGGATCTGCTTCCGTCCCAGCCGGTTCACCGTCTCCTCGGTTCCCAGAATCGGCCGGCCGAGCGGATGATCGGGCCAGAACGCAGTGACGAAAATCTCGTGCACGAGATCGTCGGGCGTGTCTTCGACCATCTTGATCTCTTCGAGGATGACGCCGCGCTCGACTTCGAGATCGTCGTCGGTGAAGCGCGGCGAGATGACGATGTCGGTCAGCAGCGAGAGGCCGGTCATCATCTGCTCGTCGAGGACATGGCAGTAGAAGGACGTGTACTCCTTGCCGGTGAAGGCGTCGACGTCGCCGCCGAGGATATCGATGACTTTGGCGATGTCGGCCGTCGACCTTGTGGCCGTGCCCTTGAAAACCAAGTGCTCGAGGAAGTGTGACGCGCCGCTGTGCTCCTCCGACTCGACGGCCGAGCCGCTACGGAGGTAGTAGCCGAGGGCGACGGAGCGGACGTACGGAAGCGTTTCGATCAGGATCGTCAGCCCCGAGGGGAGGACGACACGAGTAATGTTGAGGAGGTCGGATGACATGCGAGCGGGATTGTAGTGGAGGGTGTCGCGAGTCGGGGGTCAGGAGCCGCAGCAAGAAGTGGTTTTGTCTACGACTCCCGACTCCCGACTCCCGATTCCCGCCGATCAGTGGAAGACCGTACTCGCCTGGGCAACGCGCAACGCCCGCTCCGCTTCGTAGTCGACCGTCGTGTAAAACCAGGTCTCGTACGTATCGGCGCTGTAAAACGAGGTAAGCGATTTGCCGTGCGCGTTAGGCCGGAGGCCGATGAACGGGCCGCCTGCGTAGTCTTTGATGGGAATGCCGGGGAGGCCGGGCGGGGCTTGCGGATTGGTGCCGCTGGTGTCGCTGGTGTCGGTCCCCGATGTGGATAGGATGGGTGGTGGGGGCGGAGGCGGCGGAACATTGTTAGGACCGTTTGGATTGCCGCCGATGTTGCGCTGCGGAAGCGCAGCCGCGGCCGAAGACGGGATGACCAGCCAATCGACTTCGCCCGTGAGTGCATCGACGAGCTCACCCTTCAACCCGCGGATCAGGCGCGGCTGTTTGGCATCCTTGAGTTGTTGTGGCGATGTGGGAAAGGTGTTGTTGTTATTGCGTTTGAATTCTTCGATCGCCAGTACGTACTGGTGCATCGCGTAGATCGTCTCGCGCTCGCGCTCGCGCTTCATGATGGTCGACCATTGTCGCGGGATCGTATATGCGGCGACGACCATGAGGATCGTCACGAGCACGATGACTCCGGCGAGGGTGAAGCCGGACTCGGAGGGACTCTCGCCCCGCGGCCTGGTTTCGGGTCGGCGCATGCAGCGATCGCGATGGGACGCTTGCGGCTTCATTTCACCACGTCTTATACGGTTTGCCGTCCAGGCCATTGCCCGGCGCCTGACTGTGAACGTCGTAGATGCCGGGAGCCACGGTTTGGTCCGCGGAAGGATCGGTGGGCATGGCGTTGGGATCGGAGGGATCGGGCGTGTTCTGCACTTCTTCCCAGCCCGGCTTGCCGGTGATCGGGTCGTTTGGAATGTTGCGGAGGTAGTGCTCTGCCATCAGGGCATGCAGGCTTTCCGGATACTTTTGTTTGTCAGCGTAATAGTCGTCGATCGCTTTACGAAATTCGAAGAGGTCGTGATGCAACGCCGCTTCGCGAGCCTTCGTCTGCGCCCACTTGACGTTCGAGATGGCCACGGCCGCAAGGATGCCGATGATCGTGACGACGACGATCAGCTCGATGAGGGTGAAGCCGGCTTGGGATTGCGATTTGGGTCGTTTCATGTGTTTTCCAGAGAGATCAGTGGAGCGAGATGAGAGATCAGTGGATTCGTAAATGAGTGGATTCGTACATTAGAAGATGAGTAACCAGCCGCTTCAGCTGTCAGTCAACTCATCCGCTGATCGTCCAATCTCTAATTTTCTGGTCTCTAGTCTCCGATCGCTAATCCTCTAATCGACTAACAACCAATCCACTGCCTCACCATTCGTTGTAATGCGTCTTCCCATCGAGGGCGAGCGCTGTTGACTTCGAGTGAATCTCGTAAACGTTCTTTTCGTTGCTCGATTGCGTATCGGCTTCATCGTCGGCAGAGAGCGTGTTCCATTCCGCACGTCCGGTCATCGGATCGATCAGGTCGCGCTCGCGCAGAAGCCGTACCGACTGACCGCTGTTGAGCGCGATCGGTTTGGTCAGCGACTCGAGATCTTTTGGCCAGGGACCCTGTTCGATGCTCACCGGCTCTTTCATCGCCGCGGTGCTGCCGGCGGTCTGCAACGCCAGCTCGTGGAAGCGATCGATGGCTTCGGTGATCCGGCGCAGGCGTTCGTGCAGCTCGATCTCTTTCTGCCGCCGGATGCCGAAGTTCGCCAGCGGCATGGCCACGGACGCAAGAATGGCTACGATCGCGACGACGGTGATCAGTTCCGCGACCGTGAATCCATCCGACTTCTTGATGCGGCGGCCATTCATCAGTCGACCTTTGCGTGGCCTCCCGAGACGGATGCGGCTACGACTGTGCCGCCTCCATTCGTCAGGTTCGGATTCTCGAGCACGAGATACGTTTCGCCGGGAGCGCCGCCGCGAACACGGAGCGTGACGATCCCACCGCCGCCGCTGTTGAACTGCAGCGGCTTGCCGTTCGATGACGAGATGCGCACCGTTCCATGCTCGCGATCGATCGTAGCGATGGGCGGCGTCTTGATGTCGATCGTCAGTGCAGAGCCGAAAACGACCTCGCTGACGTCGAGCGTCTGCGGGTTGTAGTGAAGCAGAAGTTGCGTCGCCGACAGACCTTCGAGATCCATTCCTACTACGTTCCACATCTTCTCTTCGCCGGGCTTGAACGCCATGCGCATCGGTTGCGGCTGGATGCGCGGCGCGAGTCCGCTGTTGTCGGTTTGATTGCTGGCACCGTTAGCGACTGACTCCGCGACGACAGCGCCGGCCGATGGAGGCAGGAGCCGGCTCTGCGGCTCCGGCTGCGGCTGAGGATTCACAGGCGGCGCATTCGGTGTCGGTGGGCTGAAGGGATTCGCCGGCGCGGAGCCCTGCGGGATGACGATGTTCGGGGTCGGGACTCCCTGCGGGACGGGATTGCCATCCGAATCGACCGTGCCGGTGCGGAACTGCTGCGCGCTCGGCGGCGGCGAGAACGGATCGGCGGTGGACTGCGACTCGAGGCGCGGCGAGAGTCCGCGGAAGCTCAGGTTGCTCTGCGTTCCCACCCACATCGGCGCGAGGTCGTCCTCGGTGATGTCTGGTTTGCGGACGATGTGCGGCGTCATCGTCAGCATCAGATCGGTGCGATGCCGCGAGGTGTGATCCTTCGTAAAGAGCCGGCCCAGGATGGGGATGTCGCCGAGGAACGGCGTCTTGTTGCTCGACGTCAGGTTCGTGTCCTGAATCAGGCCTGCCAGGAAGTTCGTCTCGCCGTCTTTGAGGCGGATTGTCGCTTCGATCGTGCGTGTGTTGAATGCCGGCGGCGCGTCCGCCGTGGCCGCGGCGGCGATGTCGGAAACCTCGACGGTGAGCTTGAGTGTGACTTCGTTGTTGTGATGTACGCGCGGTTCGATCGAGACTTTGATGCCGACGTCCTGGTACTGGAACGACGTCGCCGGAAGGCTTCCCACTGTTCCGCTTCCCTGCACGCCGGTGGTGAACGTGGTGACCGGAACAGGAACGCGCTGGCCTATGTGCAGCGTGGCCTTCTCACCCTCGGAAATGCGAAGCTCGGGGTTCGCAAGCGTCTCTGTGTTGCCCACGCTCTTGATGAAGTTGTAGGAGATCGATGGGATCGTGAAGAGAAAATTGGCGCTCTTCAGGCCGCGGAGCGCATCGAGGTTCGAGGGAAGCGTGTTGCCCTTGTCATCCTTCGGCAGGTCCACGCCGAGCGTTCCGGGAGCGGCGCTGGAACCGAGGCCTTGCACGACGGCGCCGATGTCACGCTGTTTGTCGAGGTCGATCTGCAACAGCTCGACGTCGACGACGACTTCGGCCCGCGCTTTGTCGTTCGCTTCGATGATCTTTTCGGCGATGCGCACTTTGTCGGCGGTGTCGCGGATGGTGATGGCGTTGAGCGCTTTGAGCGGGAAGACGTTGCGCGCTTCGATCATCGTCCGGACGACGTTCGTGACCTGCTCGGCGTCGCCGTTCGAAAGATAGAACGTGCGGATGACGAGATCTTCGTAATCGCGGCGGGCCTGAGGATTGTCGGGAACGACGATGATGGTGTGCTCATCGAGCGCTTTGTAGAAATGGTTGGCGGCCTGCATGACTCGCTCGAGCGCCTGCTGCGCGGTAACGTCCTTCAGCTCGATGGCGATGCGGTCGTCTTTGACTGCCTGATCGAAAAGAATGTTGATTCCGAAGGCGTTTCCGAGGGCGCGGTAGATCTCTTTGATCGGACGCTCCTGCGGAAAGGAGAGGGAGATTGGCTGATCGGAGGTGGGACTGAGCTGCGGCGGCGCCGACTTGGTGATGTTGGCCTTCGCGCGGCGTTTGATCTCATCGATCGAAGCGGGACGGCCCGCGTTCGCGATGTCCTGAAGCGTCACGATGGTCTTGCTGTATTCGCTGGCGGCAAACTGATTGGTAGGATCGAGGCGGATGACGATCTCGAGCTCGGTGGCGGCGAGCTGCAGCAACCGGACGAGATCCGCTCCGTGAGAATTCGCGGCGGCGGTGCGAAGGTCTTTCCCTTT
>DATAMS010000232.1:0-6456 GCA_036260495.1 Thermoanaerobaculia bacterium | reverse complement strand
GGCCTCGCTCGACGATGGCGATGGGCGATTCACCGCCGGACTGGCCGCGCTGACGGTGCAGTACAACCTCTCGGATCACGCCAACGTCTTCGTCGACGGCGCACTTCAGTCTCCGGAAAGCCGCCACGGCTCGACTGCGCTGACGCTCGATGCCGGCGCCGTCAGGATCATCGGCAGCAACACGCAGCTCGATGTCTCCATCGGTTGGGGCGCGAAGGGAACGACACCGCCGAACGTTTTCGTGTCAGCGGGAATCAGCCGGCGGTTTTAGCAGCAGAGATCGAGAGGCTTGTCACGCGGAGACGCGGAGGTGCGGAGACAAACCTCCGTGTCCTCCGCGTCTCCGCGTGAAACGGTTTTCGCCGCTCCCGGGACTGCGAGGCTCACCCTTTTGGCGCGCGCTGTGGCCGGGAGATCGAGCTTGAGCCTCCGCCGCTGGTAGCTGCCGCCTGAGAGCCGCCGGATGATTGCGCTTGCGGTGTAGTCTCCGGACCGGGAGTGACGCGTTGCGGGTCGCTCACGAGAGAGGGCAGCGTGGGAAGGCGCGGTTCCGGCAGTTTGAAAACCCAGCTCGCCTCCACGCGTTTGCCGGACTTGGCGTCGATGGCCCAGACCAGGGCGCGCTGATACGTTCCCTGCAATGCTTCTTTGACCGCGGCGACGGAGATCGCGCCTGTCTCGGGGTCGTACGAAAAGGGGAGCGAGACTGGCGCGGAGAGGAGAGCCATCCCGACCGATTTTGGATCGATCGACTTGTGATGCGGGATCTTTGCGGAGATGGTGATCATCGGTGCCGGGTCGTAAATCACGCCGGGCAGGGGAGTCATCTCATCGACGCGCATCGAGCCGGCGCCGAGGTAGCGGCGGAAGCTGACGAAATCGACGTTCTTCTCGACGACCACGCGGCGCATTCGCAGCGGATTGCTGCCCTTGCGAACGCGTCCGCCTTCGCAGGTCAGCGCGGCCTCGTAGCCGGCTTTGCCGACGCTGTCGACGAGGAAGTGGTCGTAGTCGCCGAACGGATAGGCGAGAAATTGCACCGGCTTGGAGGTGGCGCGCTCGAGCATCTTCTTGCTATCGGTAAGCTCTTTTTCGAGCCAGGCGTTGTATGCCTTCTGATCGAGATCGATGTGGCGGCGGCGCGTGAGAAACGGATGCGAAAGCGAATGGCTCTCGATGTCCACGCCGGCGTCGGACATTTCTTTGAGCTGCTTCCAATTCATCGCATGCGAGGTCTGGCCGATGATCGCCGGATAAATGAAGACCGTGAACGGAAATCCGTAGCGCTTCATCTCCGGGAAGACTTCGGTATAGGTGCTGCGCCATCCGTCATCGAAGGTGATGACGATCGCGTTTTTCGGAAGCGAGGATCGCTTTCCGGTCACGTAATCGTAGAGGTCGCGAAGAGGGATGACGTTGTATCCCGTCATCGCCAGATAGCGCATCTGCTGGCGGAATGCCTCGCGCGAAATCTCCATGCGCGGGTCGTGCGGAGACTCGACGATGTGATAGCAGAGGACGGTTGCTCCCGCGTCGAGAGTCGTAGGCGTGGCAGCCGCAGGGAGAGTCGTGAGTAATGCAAATGCAAAGACTGCTGTCAACGCCCGCGCGGCCATGGGAGCTCCGAATGAATGATTGTGAACGAGATTGCGCCGCCTCTCTGCAACAACGGTACCGGCGAGCGCAGTTGTTATTGTAACCCGATCCTGCAGTTGCGTGCTCACTGGGTTTGCGCGAAAGAGAGGTAACGAGGATGTCGAGGTCCCAAAGATGGGTTTTTGCCGCGAGACCGCGCAACCAGCAACCAAGCAAACTGGCAACGCAGCAACCCGGCAACTCATCAATCAACTACACGGAATCCCCATCCTCATTTGACCGTTCCCCGACGCTAGGTTAGAGTCACGCACTTTTTGACGGAGGCAGCCCTTTCCATGGATCGCCAGCATCGCAGAGACCTCAGACACGATAAGTTTGTCGACGAGATCGGTTCCTTGTCGACCCGGGCGCGGGAAAACCAGCGCCTCCTCTACATGATCGCCGGTGGCGCGGTCGTCCTCGCCGTCCTCATCTACGGCATCTTCTTTTACCGCTCCAACCGCGAGCAGAAGGCGCAGCAGGATCTTTCGACAGCGATCGATACGATCGAGTCGCCGCTGATGCCGGCCGCCGGCGGACAGCCCGTTCCGAACGCGAAGTTCAAGACGGAGGCCGACCGCACGGCCGCGGCAGAGAAGCAGTTCCGCACCGTCACCTCGAATTACAGCGGCACTGATGCATCCGAGGTTGCCACTCTTTATCTGGCGCGCATCCAGGCTGGCAAGGGAGATGTTGCCGGAGCCCGCACGATGCTGCAGGAGTTCATCAACCGCAATCCGAAACATCTTCTCGTCAAAGGCGCGCGCTACAGCCTTTACCAGATCCGGATCGACAACGGCGAAGCGCCGCAAGTGGCCCAGGAGCTTCAAGCCGAGATCAGCAAGAGCGAGCCTTCGCTGCCCGCCGACTCGCTCCTCTCGCTTCTCGCGCACGATTTCGAAGTCCAGGGCAATCCGGACAAGACAAAGGAAACCTACCGCCGTATCGTGACGGAGTTCCCCGACTCACCGTACGCGCTCGAAGCGCAGCGGAAGATCGGACCGGCGTAGCGCGGGGGTTCTGATCGCTCGCATGTGCGGAGCCGTCAAAAGCAAATGTTGAATATTGGTTGTTGAATGTTGAGTGTTGAATGCGCTGAACGCCTCATTCACGCCGGCCCGCATTCAACACGCAACATTCAACAACCAATATTCAACATTCGCTTTTGACTTGCGCCTCCTGACCCTCATCGTCCTCGCCGCCTGGGTGCTGGCGTTCTTCCGCACCGTCGTGAACCTTGCGCTCATTCCGCGATTGAAGCGCGATGCCCGGCCGGCGCGCGAGCCGCTGGTTTCGATCGTCATTCCCGCTCGCGACGAGGCGCGCGTCATCGAGCGGACGGTGCGGGCGTTTCTCGCGCAGACGTACGCGAATTTCGAGCTGATCGTCGTCAACGACCGCTCGACAGACGCCACCGGCGCGATTCTCCGCAGTATCGAGGACGACCGGCTCGTCGTCATCGACGGCGAAGAACCACCCGCCGGCTGGCTTGGCAAGCCGTGGGCGCTGCATCAGGGGAGCCGTCGCGCAAGTGGAGAGATCCTTCTCTTCGTCGACGCCGACGTCATTTACGCGCCCAACGCTCTGCGCGCGGCCGTGGCGGCGTTCGAGCACCGGCAGCCGGCGCTGCTGACGCTGTTGCCCTTTTTCGAGATGCGCGGATTCGGTGAGAACGCGTCGATGCCGATGCTGGCCATGACCTGCTTCAGCTTTCTGCCAACGTGGCTTTCGAATCGAACGCGCGGCGTGGCGCTGGCGATCGGCGGCGGCACAGGAAATCTCGTGCGGCGCGATGCCTACGATGCCGCTGGCGGCCACGAGGCGTTGAAAGACTCGGTCGTCGACGATGTGGGTCTGGCTCGTTTGATCCGTCGCGCGGGTGGTTTGACGACTGTGGTTCGCGGCGACGATTTGATCTCGTTGCGGATGTACCACGGTCTTCGCGAAGTGATCGAAGGCTTCACGAAAAACTCGTTTGCGGTCTTCGGCCGCAACTACCTGGTCGCGTTTCTTGTCGCCGCCGGATGTGTCGTTTTTCACATCCTGCCGTTCGTCCTCGCGCTGACCGGCGATCGGATCAGCATCGACACAGTTGTCGTCATCACTCTGACGCGCCTCACTCTTTTTCGCTCGCTCCGCTACCGTCTCGACAACGCGCTTCTGTTGCATCCGGTCATGTGCGCGATCTGGCTTTGGATCTTCGTTCGTTCAACCTGGCTGACCGGCGTGCGGCGCAAATTGCTCTGGCGCGGACGGACCTATGATGCTCGTCACACGCGCTTCGGCGCCGAGCGGCGATGATTCTTGCAGGGTGACGAGTGAGGAGAAAACTCAATGACTGACAAGCCTTTCTTGACCGACGTTCAGGAGCTCCGCCGCCGCGCACGGCAGCACATCGAAGAGGGAGCGGTAACTGAGGCCTATCGCGCCGACCGCGAGACCGTGATCAAGCTGCTCAACGAAGCGCTGGCCACGGAGATCGTCTGCGTCCTTCGCTACAAACGGCATTTCTTCATGGCTCAGGGGATCCACGCCGAGCCGATCGCGCAGGAGTTTCTGCAGCACGCGAATGAGGAGCAGGGACACGCCGATCAACTCGCCGGCCGCATCGTCCAACTCGGCGGCGCGCCGAATCTGAATCCCGAGGGGATGCTGATGCGATCGCATTCCGAGTATGTCGAAGGGAACACACTCCTCGACATGATCAAAGAGGATCTCGTCGCCGAACGTGTGGCCATCGACTCCTACACCGAGATGATTCGCTACATCGGCGACGACGACTACACGACGAAGCGGATGCTGGAAGGAATCCTGGCGGTCGAAGAGGAGCACGCTGAGGATCTGGCGAGCTTCCTGGCGGATCTCGATAAGGACTGGAAGGCTCGGGATCGTTCTTAGTCGGGAGTAGGGTGTCGGGAGTCGGGTGTGGGAGATGGTCAAAGGCGAAATGTTGGATGTTTAATGTTGAGTGATGGGTGTTGAATGGAGCACGAACAGCCAACGTCCGCCTCATTCAACACGCAACACCCAACATTGAACATCCAACATTTCGTTTTTGACTCTCCCACCCCCGACACCCCACTCCCCACTCCCGTCCACAAACAGGAAATATGATAGATTTCAAGGCGTTGTCAGGGTGACCTAACGCCTATGCAACGACCTGCCGAGCGGTACAACCAGCTCCTCGACCAAATCATCATCCCCTTCGATCTGACGCACGATTTCGGACGCAAACGCGCGTACGAGGCGGCGATCGACTACGCGCGGACGCATCTGGTCGAAGATCCTCATTGCAACGATTTCCTTACCGCGGCCGCCAAACGCCTCGGATTCGCCGCGGTGAATTTCGACACGCTCGAAAGCCGCGTGAAGCTTCCCAGGAACGCCTGGCTCGACGTCTGGATCTCGGACGAAGATGACGAAGTTGCCTTCACGGGCACGCGCGAAGGGTTGCAGTACATGATCGACCTTCTCACGCAGCTTCGCGATTCCAGTGATCCCGAACAGCACATTCACCTCGATCAAGGCGTCTCGCCGATGACCGAGAGCTCGGCCAATCTCGTGCTTTTCAAAGAGGAAGAGACCTGGTTCACGGGCGAGGGTGAAGAAGGCGATGACGCCGGCTATCCGGAGCGCGAGATCGATCCGAAGCAGATCTACGCGATCCAGTTCATCCACTATCCGCCCGACGATCTTCCCATCAGCGCGCACCGGCTTTACCGCGTGATCAAGGTCGAGCCGGATGACGGCTACTCCGCGAGCGTCAAGGAGTTCGGCGGCTCGGAGAATCGTTACTTCCGGTTCACGTTCGTCGCCGACACCGACGAGAAATTCACCTACAGCTTCCACCTCGACGATCCCGCCGTGAACTACTTCACGCATCGCGAGATCCTGAAGCTGGCCATGCGCGCGGTGTAGACTTCGCGGGCATGCCCGGGGAGACGATCCGCAACACGATCCGGCAAATCGCAGTCATCGGCACCGGCACGATGGGGCGCGGAATCGCGTACCTCGCGGCCGTCGCCGGCTACGAGACCGTCATTCACGATGCCGACGCGTCCGCGCTCGATGCCGCGAAAGCGTCGATCGAATCGACACTTCAAAAAGGGATTGAGCGCGGAAAAGTGACTGCTGATGATGCTGCCGCAGCCAGCAGCCGTCTTCATCTTGCTTCCGACCTCGAGCCGGCTGTGCATGCCGCCGATCTGATCATCGAAGCGACACCCGAGGATCTCGATCTGAAGAAGAATTTGTTCGCGCAGGCGGATTTGTTTTGCGGTGACGAGACCATCATCGCCTCCAACACATCTTCGATCTCGATCTCGCTGCTCGCGCAATCAGTCGAGCGCCGCGATCGATTCGTCGGACTCCATTTTTTCAACCCGCCGCACGTGATGAAGCTGATCGAAGTTGTCCGCGGCGAGCGCACCTCGGATGAAACAGTCGAGCAGGTAACTGAAGTCGCAGAGAAGATGGGCAAGACGGCGATCGTCGTCCGCGACTCGCCCGGCTTCGCCACTTCGCGTCTCGGCGTCGCCATCGGCCTCGAAGCCATTCGCATGCTGGAAGACGGCGTCGCCTCGGCAGCCGACATCGATAAAGCGATGGAGCTCGGCTACAACCATCCGATGGGTCCGTTACGTCTGACGGATCTCGTTGGTCTCGATGTCCGCCTCGGCATCGCCGAATACCTCTGCTCCACACTCGGCCTGCGCTTCGACCCTCCCGAGTTGCTGCGGCGGATGGTCGCCGACGGAAAGCTCGGCAAGAAGACGGGCGAGGGATTTTACCGTTGGCCGTAGCGACGACGGGGGTCGGGAG
>DATAMS010000224.1:0-9315 GCA_036260495.1 Thermoanaerobaculia bacterium | reverse complement strand
ATAAACCGGCTCCATATCGCCGTTGTCCGTCCGTACAGCAACCCAACCCATCTATCTACGTCAAAGAGATACGCATGAAAAAAACGATTCTCGCACTCGCTCTAACTCTCTCGGCGGCCACGCTTTCCGCGGCCCAGTTGCTCGAAGCCATCGTCATCCGCGTCGGCGACCGCGTCATCACCCGGACCCAGTACGCGCGCAGGCTGCATGACGCCGGCGCCGAGATCGAGCAGACGGCAACATCTCCGGCCGAGGTCGCATCAAAAAAAGAAGAGATGCGTAAGAATCTCTCGAACGATCTGATCGCCGAACTGCTCATCAAAGACCGTGCCGACCGGCTCGGCATCAGCGTCACGCCCGACGAGATCAAGGAAGCCCTGGTCCGCCTGAAAGAGCAGTACGGCATGAAGACCGATCAGGAGTTCGAAGCGTCGCTCCGTAAGTCTGGAATGTCGCGGGCCGACATGGAAGCGCGCCTTCACGACACGATCCTCACCAACAAGGTTTTCGGCCGCGAGCTGCGGTCGCGCGAAGATCTGTCCGACAAGGAACTGCGCGACCGTTACGACCGCGAGAAAGAGCGCTACCGCCTCCCTGAGCGCGCCCGTTTGCGCGAGATCATCGTGATCAAGCCGGATGATCCAACCAAGGTGGAAGCCGCTCGCGAGCGTGCGAACACGCTTGCTGCGCAGAGCCGCACCGGCGATTTCGCGAAGCTGGCCACCACCTCCTCCGACTCCGGCACCAAAGACAAAGGCGGCGACCTTGGCGAAGTCACACGCGGCGAGCTTCTCCCTGATCTCGATAAAGCCGTGTTCAATGCGCAATCGGGCGCGGTACTCGGCCCGATCGAGACAAAGTCCGGCTGGCACATCCTGAAAGTCGAAGCACGCCTGCCGTCCGAAGTGCCTGCGTTCGAGTCCGTCAAAGACCGCCTTCGGAAGGACGCCAGCGAAGATGCCTGGCAGCGCGATTACAAGGCCTACATCGAGCGCCTTCGCAAAGACGCGTTCATCCAGATCAACGATCAATACATTCCGACGACGTAGCTTGCAGCGTATCGAAAATCATCAAAGGGCGGACTCGCAAGGTCCGCCCTTTTCTTTTTGCGCGCTCTACACCCCGTAGCTTTTCAGGCGCTTTTCGGTCCCTCGGATAGCTGTTATCCCCCGTCCCAGTAGAGTTTGACGCCTATTGTTGTCTTGCGGCCTAAACTTCGTGGTCCTATGCACGAACTGATTGCCGACCTCCCTCTCGATGACCGCCCGCGTGAGCGGATGCTGATGCACGGCGCGGAGACACTTTCCGATGCGGAACTGCTGGCCGTTCTTCTCGGCTCCGGCCTCCGCGGAAAGAACGCCATCCAACTGGCGCGCGAACTTCTCGACGATGGCTTCGCATCCCTCGCTCGCTGCGATGCGGAGCAACTGGCGAAACGCAACGGCATCGGCGAGGCGAAAGCAACCCGCATCGTCGCCGCGTTCGAGATCGCACGACGTCTGGCGAATGTCAGAACCGACGATCCGAGTGACTTCGACGCCGACCTCTTCGGCCGCAACCTCATCATCCGCTCCAAACGGCTGCGTCAGGAACGGCTCGGGGCACTCTTGCTCGACTCGCGCAACCGCATCCTCCGCGATCGCACGCTCTATGTCGGCACCGTCGACCGCGCCTTCGTCTCGGCCCGCGAAGTGATTCGTCTCACCCTCGACGCCAATGCCGCCGGCGTCGTCCTCTACCACAACCACCCCTCCGGCGACCCGACACCGTCCAACGAAGACAACGCCTACAGCAGGAAGACACGCACTACGCTCAACTCGATCGACATCGATCTTGTCGACCACATCATCGCAGGCGCGCACAGCTTCGTTTCGATGAAAAGGAAGGGGACGATTTGAGGGGGCGATTACGTGGCCCAGCGCGACAAAACTTGCGCCGGCTGTCGCGCAGTGCGTACGGCATCTGGCACGGTCACGGCACTTCGGAGGCGTAGAATATGCTCATGGAAACAGCTCTCGAAAAGGATGAACTGCTCCACTCTGCAGGGTTCCGCTATAGCTTTCGTCGCATGGCTTACATCAACACCAGCGCGAAGAAAGTGGTTAGCGTCGAAGCTCTCGAAGAGCACTCTGGGGACTGGCTCCGGCAACTGATTGCTCAAGTGAATGACTCGGGCGATTGGCTCTTCTACTTCGATGAACCGCTTCCGGCAGCGGTGAAGCAAGCATTCCTGGCTGAATTGAGATGAAGGAGCGCAGAACGGTCGAAGAGGGGCTCAAGGCTCCGTGGTTTCACCGCGCTCAAGTTCTGCCACATCCTCGACTGCAAACCGATCTGCTCCCCTTTGGTCATGACCGATCTCCGATCTTGCGAAGCCCGTTGATCGAGCGCCGCAACTCTTCGCCTATTGGCCGACTCGCCTCGAAGCTGTCAGATGAATGTGTCACTAGACAGGTGACCAACGCGCGGACGGCCGAATCGCCAAGCACTTGGGCAACAGCGACTGCAACAGGGATAGAAAGCTCGCCGCCAAAGTGAATAACAAACGAATTGTCGCCGGTTGCAGTCGCCGAATGATTAAGACTTTCGAGGTTCGCATGGGTGATGCGCGAAAGCCACGAATAGGCAAACCGCACGGCCTCGTATTCCTCGGCGCCGACTTCGATGGCAAGGTCCCCGATTTCCACGCGCGGCATAGCCGCAAGTTCGCGCCGCACTCTACCCGGTGAAAATTCTTCACCTCCCGCCCAAGCCGCGCACCGATCAGGCTCTTTGCACAGGTACTCAAGCAGAATGGAGGTCTCTAAGCCGTTTCGTGCGGTTAATGCCGCATCGACCATAAGACCACGTTCCATAAGCACAAGAGACGCACTGACATGGTTGACGAACTTCGCGAGAAGTAGGTACGCGCAATTCGTTTCGAGTGTACGTCGGCCGGCCAGAAGCGACGCAACGCGTGATGATGCTCTAACGATCGCTTGAATGACCCTCCTGCAATCGTCACATTCGCGCTCGAAGCCACGCCGCGTATCGGCCCAGTGTTTCTCGAAGCGCTTCAGCGTATACGGTTGCAAGGTAAGTCAGCGCCGCACTCCGTGACTTCTACCCCGCCACCAGCGCCGGCTTCGGTAACGCCGCCGACCTTTCCGCGTAGACCGGCGTGAACCAGCCGTAGCGGTCGGGGATGTCGCCGGCGATGTAATCGAAGAACTCTTTTTGGATGCGCTCCGTGACCGGGCCGCGGCGTCCGTTGCCGACGGGGACGCGGTCGATGCTGCGGATCGGCGTCACTTCGGCAGCGGTGCCGGTGAAAAAAACCTCATCGGCGATGTAGAGCAGCTCGCGCGGAATCAGCGACTCGACCACATCGAATCCAAGCTCGCGCGCCATCTTGATGATGCTGCCTCGCGTGATGCCGGCGAGGATCGATGCTCCCAGTGGCGGCGTCATGATCTTGCCGTCGCGAACGACGAACACGTTCTCGCCCGAACCTTCGCTTACGTAGCCATTGACGTCGAGTGCGATCCCCTCGGCATAGCCATCCGCGGCCGCTTCCTGGCGGATCAGGATCGAGTTCATGTAATTGCCGGTTGCTTTGGCCAGGGCTGGAAACGTGTTCGGAGCCATGCGGTTCCACGAGGACACGCGCACATCCACGCCCTGCTCGATGGCCTCGGGTCCGAGGTACTTGCCCCAGTGCCAGGCGGCGACGACGATGTCGACCGGGCACGCTGCTGGAAAAACGCCCAGCGAATGGAAGCCGCGGTAGACGACCGGACGGAGGTAGCAATCGTCAAACCCGTTCGCAGCGACGACGTCGACGCAGACTTGCTTGAACTCGTCCGGCGTGTACGGAATCTCCATCCGGTAAATGCGGCAACTGTCGTACAGGCGCCGGATGTGATCGTCGAGCCGGAAAATCGCCGGCCCCTGATTGTGCGTGTCGTAGCAGCGGATGCCTTCGAACAGGCCCGAACCGTAGTGGAGGGCATGCGTGAGCACGTGAATTTTGGCGTCGGCAAAATCGACGAGGCGCCCGTTCATCCAGATTTTCTTCACTTCTTCGAACGGCATCGGAGCCTCCTGAATCGGTGGCAGCGGTGGACGGGCAGCAGCGGCGCGCCTAGGCTGGAAAGTTGCCGGAGTATAGGGTCCGGCGTTTCAGCAAGTCAATGCGACAAATTTGCCATTTTGACGGCTTGCTTGCACCGCACCAGAACCGCATTTTGACGGGCGCACTCTACGCCAGAACGAGCAGCAGCATGGCCACGATCAGATAAATATTCGAAGCCATGAAAAGCCGCCGCGCGCTGCGAGGCGTGCGGTCCGCGAGGAAGAAGAAGCTGGCGACGGTAAGCGCTGTTCCGGCAGCGATTGCGCCGACGAGATAGACGTACGTCGCCAGTCCGAACAACGGAGGAAGCACGCTCACGGTGAGCAGAGCGAAGCTGTAAAACACGGCGTGCCGCGCGGTGACGCGCCCTTCATCGTCCTGCACCGCCAGCATGGCGAAGCCGCCGCGGGCGTAGTCATCGCGGTACATCCAACTGATGGCCATGAAGTGCGGCAACTGCCAGAAGAAGAGGATGCCGAAGACGATCCATCCGCCGGTTCCGAGCGAGCCGGTCGCGGCCGTCCATCCCATCAGCGGCGGAATCGCGCCCGGCACTGCGCCAATCAGCGTGCATATCGTCGAGACCCGCTTCAACGGAGTGTAAATGAAGATGTAGGTCAGCAAGGTCAGCGCGCCGAGGGACGCGGTGAGCCAGTTCACGGCCAGACCGAGATAGAGCGTTCCGATGACCGAGATCGAGATCGAAAACAGCAACGCCGCGCGCGGCGTGATGCGTCCGTCGGGCAGCGGACGAAGACGCGTGCGCCGCATTTTCGCGTCGTGCTCGCGCTCGACGTATTGATTGAGCGCGTTCGTTCCCGCTGCGACGAGCGCGGTTCCGATGAGCGCGTTGAAGAGCAGCATCCAATCGGCGCGCGGCGCCGCGAAGAAATAGCCGGCTGCCGTGGTGATGAGAACCATCATCACGATGCGCGACTTCGACAACTCGAGATAGTCGCGGGTCACGCTCCCGAATCCGACCGGCCGCGGCAACGCGAGCACATCGCTCATGCCGGCACCTCGGATGCGAGAAGTGCACCGGTCCGCTGGCGCCGGGTTCTCCAACCAACGGTTCGCGCGGTCAGCGCAGTCAGCAGCGAGAGCGCCAACGTGGCAGCGCCTGTCATCACATGCACGCTCGTCATCAACGGTTGCTTGCCGCTCCAGACCACGTAGCCACCGAGGACGATCTGGATCGCGACGACCGTCACGAGGAGATTGGCGAGCTGCCGCAGCGGATGTCCCGATTCAAAGCGGCGCAGACGGATAGCAGTTGCGATCACGAGCGTTGCCACGCAGATGGCTCCCACGCGGTGCGCGAAGTTCACACCGACTTCGAGGCTCGCGAACGAAGGTACGACACGTCCGAACGACAGCGGAAAATCGGGGATGGCCAGACCCGCGCCGAGATGGCGCATCAGCGCGCCGATGAGGATTTGCGCGTAGGTCACGACTACGAGCAGCGAAGTCAGGCCGATCGGCGCGTCGCCCTTTTCGAGGATGCGCGAGGAGCGGAACAACGCCGACGCAAAGAACGCGATCGACACATTCAGGCAGAAGAAAATCTCCGCGAGCGCGGCATGCGCGATCGACACGGAATGCGGAAGCAGCAGCAACACGGTCACGCCGCCGAGGACGCCTTGCGCGATGACCGCGCCCACCGAGCACCAGCCGAGAATGCGCGCGAAGCGCTTCGGCTCGCGCAGTTGCAGCCAGATCGCCTGGATTACCGTGAGGAGGCCGACGGTAACCGCGATCATGCGGTGACCATGCTCGTAGAAGATTCCGCCGACCATCGGCGGCATCACCATCCCGTACGAAAGCGGCCAGTCGGGAACGGCGAGGCCGGAGCCGGTCGAGGTGACCATCGCTCCGGCGAAGATGAGGAACAACGTCGACGCAGCGACGAGCTTTGTGTATCTCCGCAACCAGACCGGTGTCCCGTCCGAACGGCGCAGCGCCTCAGGCGCTGCTTCGAAAGAAGGTTTCATTTTCTAGGAGCCAATACTTGTTTGCGCCGGTGGCGCGGCAGCAAGCCACTTTTGGAACGAATCCTTCGAGTGGACGAACATCTGGCCGCGCATACGGTAGTGACCGAGACCGCAAAGCTGCGCGCAGGCGATTTCCCACTTGTCGTTTTCCGTTCCCGATTCGTTGGTCATTTTCGGCGTGAAGTGGATGGCGATCTCCATCCCCGGGATGGCGTCAGTCTCCACGCGCATCACCGGCAGTTTGAAGCTGTGAATGACGTCCTTGGAGCTCACGTGAATGATCACCGGACGGTTGACCTCGAGATGGAGATCATTGAGGGTAACGATATCGTCTTTTGCATGCGGGTCGCGGAGATCGACTCCGAGAGGGTTCGACGAGGTGACGAGTTTCACGTCACGCTTTCCGAAGATCCCGTCCGGGCCAGGATACTGAACGTTCCATGCAAACTGCTCGGCGACGACGCGGATTTCCAGCGGGTTCGATGCTGCCGAGGGTGGATGTGTCCACGCGGACCACATGGGAATCGAAAAACCCACCAGCAGGATGACTTCCACAACCGCCACCCCGGCCTCGGCATAGCTCGAGAAATGGCTCTGAACTCCGTGGTAGCTCGCTTTCGCGTTTCGTTTCGCGCTGAAGCGGTAGAGGACGAAAAGGAAGTAGAGACCCCAGGCGACGAAGAGAACGAGCATCAGCCAGTGCACGTTCGCACTGAGGCGGTCCAGCGCCGGACCATGCTCCGAGGCATCGACCGGCATGAACTGAGCGAGAAACTTTTCCATGATGCTTCCCTCCGGCGGCGCGCGTTAGTGCGCCGCGCCTCCGTCAACGAGACGGAATGACTCCCGCAGCCGGCGCATCGCTTTGACGCGCCGCCAGAAACTCCAGAACATCGCAATGAATCCGACCTGCACGAAACCGATGACGCCGAGGAGAAATCCGATGGCATTGTTGGAGCTCTTGGTCATCGGCGAATCAGGCGCGCCGTAGCAGACAGGACAGGCCGACAGCACGGCCGGCATCAGCAGAATCACCGCAGTAATCAGAATGAGCTGACTGTTGCGTCTCATTGCAACTCCTTCAGCTTGTGAAATACGCGTTTTCCGTACCAGATGAGCGAGGCGCCGCCGGCAAGGCCGACCACCGCCATCGTGATCCCGAGCGAGCTCCGCGCCACCATAAACTCACGCACACCCCACACCGTGAGGTACAGCGTCAAAGCGACCGAGACGCTGATGAATACGATGTGGAAAATGCGCAGGGACATTTACGATCCGAATGGATTGGCGTGATGACTGATCGGAAGCGTCATCAGGAAGATAAAGAAGACGACAGTCAGGATCAACACGCCATAAATGACTTTCTTTTCTGACAGAAGGTGCATGAAGAAACCGGCAACGAGGAAACCCTTGATCGACGCGATGATGAGCGCCACGATGATCGCGGTATGGACGGGAAGTTTGAGTCCATAGCACGCATAGACGGTTACGCCCGTGAGCACAGCGAGACCGATGAATACAGTTACATAGACCCGCATCTCCTTGCGGATCTGATCCGGGCTGTGATGGTGCGCATTCGGGTCGCCGATGCCGGCGTGCTCGTGCACGTCAACGCCTGGCTCCACTGCGGCTGCTTGATCGGTCACGTCGTGCTCCTCCTACATGAGGTACAGAATCGGAAAAAGGAAAATCCAGACGAGGTCGACGAAATGCCAGTAAAGGCCGACGACTTCGATCCGATTGGTGTAGCGCTCCTGCTCGTGCTTCCACATCTTCGCGCCAGGTCCAAGGAAATACAGAAACACGATCACCCCACCGAGGATGTGAAGGCCGTGTAATCCGGTCATCGTGAAGTAAATGGCCAGGAAATTGTTCGTCTTCGGAAAACGTCCCTCGCGGAACTCATGCGAGTATTCAAAGCCCTTGTTGACGAGAAAGACGAGCGCGCAAAGAATCGTCACCGAAATATAGATGCGACCCTTGAGCAGATTGCCGAGTCGAAGATGCGACCAGGCCATGACGACTGTCACGCTCGACAGAATGAGGATGAATGTGTTGAACGTCGCGAGCGGCACGTTCAGCATTTCATAGCCGCGCGGCCAGGAATCCGCTCCGGTTCGCAGCAGAATCAGCGACGAAAACAACGCTCCGAAGAGCATGACTTCCGACGCGAGAAACAGCCAGACACCAAGCTTAGCATTGTAAACACCAGTATCCGGCCGCGGGTGGACGTTGTACGGAATTTCCAGCTCTGCGTGACCGACCGAAGCGTGCGCGTCCATTAATTCTCCCTCATCGCTACGGCTTTTTCGGGTAGCAGACCACCGCGCGGCGCAGGCTCAATCGCAGCCGGCTGATGCTGCGGAATGAAATCAACCTCCGAGCCCGGAACGCTGTACTCGTACGGCCCGCGATAGACGACCGGCAGGACTTCGAAGTTGCCATGCGCCAATGGAGGCGAAGTCGTCGCAGCCCACTCCATCGTCGTCGCGCCCCACGGATTCGAGCCAAGGCCTTCGTCGCGATGGCCAAATGCGGCTGCAATCGCGTTGTAGAAGAAGTTGAAAATGAAGGGCACCTGCGCGACGAGCAGACCGATGGCGCAGATCGACATGAACGGATTCGTTTGCGCGGCAATCTGTTTGGCGTGCTGGTACTGCATTCCGCCGTCGTACAGGCGGCGCGAGACGCCCGCCAGCCCCTGCGCGAACATCGGGAAGAAGATTCCGTTGATGCAGACGAACGAGATCCAGAAGTGCACGCGGCCCCAGAATTCATTGAGCTTGCGGCCGGTAGCCTTCGGGAACCAGTAGTAAATGCCGGCGAACATCGCGAAAATCGTTCCCGGCGCGACGACGTAGTGGAAATGCCCGATGACGTAGTAGGTGTCGTGCAGATGAATGTCGGCGGCAGCGAGCCCTAGCGGCAATCCCGTCAGTCCGCCAATGCCGAACATGGGCAGGAACGCCAGCGCGAACATCATCGGCGTCGTAAATCGTATTGAGCCGCCCCATAACGAGATAAACAACGAACTGAGAATGATCACCGACGGAATGGAGATGATCATCGTCGTCGTCTGGAAGAATGCGCTGATCGTCGTGCCCATGCCGGTCAGGAACATGTGATGCGCCCAAACGACGAATGACATGAAGCCGAGGAAGATGGTGGCGAACACCATCGACTTGTAGCCCCAGAGCGGCTTGCGCGTTC
>DATAMS010000218.1:0-15372 GCA_036260495.1 Thermoanaerobaculia bacterium | reverse complement strand
CATCGCGCTCCGAGGCGGCTCCGGAAACCTCGGCGAGGTGTGGTTCGGCCGCAGAAATCGCGCTTCGCTCCTGCCCATCGTCATCTGGATGATCGGAGGTTCGGCTCTGCTGTTCGCGGCATCGCGACGAATCCCCGCCGCGCCACTGTAAACTGCATCGCCAACTGCATCGCCGCTTCGAGACTCGCGCCCGCATGATCCTCATCAACGACCCACTTCGCCAGACCGATCTGCCGCGCGGCTGCGTGGCCACCATCGGCAACTTCGATGGGATGCACATCGGGCATCAGGCCATCATTCGCGGCGTCGTGGCGCGCGCGCGAGAGACCGGACGGCCGTCCGCCGTGATCACGTTTCATCCGCATCCGCTCTCGATCGTCGCCCCGGACCGCGTGCCGCCGCAGATTCTGACGCTGCCGCAGAAACATGAGCTGCTGCGCGACATGGGTGTCAATGCGCTTCTCGTCGTCCCGTTCACGCACGAGTTCTCGCGCTGGACGGCCGATCGCTTCATCGACGAGTTTCTCGTCGCGGCGCTGCAGATCGCCGACGTCCGCATTGGACGCGACTTCTGTTTCGGCGCCGGACGGGAGGGGAATCTCGCCAAGCTGATGGCGGCCGGCGAGCGTTACGGCTTCGCGGTTCAGGGCGTCGATGAAGTGAAGATCCGCGGCATCCGCGTTTCCAGCTCGCTGGTCCGCGACGCCATCCGCAAAGGAACGATGCGCACGGTGGCGGCGGCGCTGGGCCGCACCTACTTTCTCGATGGCCGGGTCGCCACAGGACGGCGGCTCGGGCGCAAGATCGGATTCCCGACCGTCAACGTCGATCCCTCGAACGAGCTGCATCCCGGCGGCGGCGTCTACATCACGACGTCGCGATTCGAGAGCTTCAGCCGGTCGTTCGAGAGCGTCACCAACGTTGGCGTGCGGCCCACACTTTACGAAAACTACGCCACGACGATCGAGAGTCACATCCTCGATTTCGACTCAAACGTTTACGGCGACACCGTTCGCGTCTACTTCCACGAGCTGCTTCGCCGCGAGCAGCAGTTCCAGTCGGCGGTCGAGCTGACGAATCAAATTCGCATGGACATCGAACGTTCCCGCCGCTACTTCCTTCACCATCCCACGCGCTATGACGAGGCTGGATACTCGTTTCCGTAAACCATGTCCGATCCCGTTCTCTGCATCGTCGTCTACGCCGTTTTTCTGGCCGCCATGGTGGCCATGCACTTCTTCAAAACGCTCGACAGCGGCCTCGGGCCTGCCTGGCGCACCGCACTCGTCATGGGCGTCGTGGTTGCCGCCGTCCTTTTCTTCGTGCGCGATTTCTACCCGATCGCCGGCGGCGTGGCGCTCACGCTGGCAGCGCTTTATGTCCGGCACACAGGTCAGGAGACCGAGGCGATCGACGGGATGATCGTCGGTAGTGCGATGGGCGCCTCGGCAGCCATTCCGCTGGTGATGACCGATGCTCCCGTATTGCGGATGATGGCCGCGATGATCATGGCCGGTGCCGTGGCCGGCTACGGCATCACGTTCGCCGTTTTTCACGTCGCCGACAAACGAAAGCAAATTGCATTCGATGCCGCAACCGCCGCCGCCGCGATCGTCGCAGCGTGGCTGCCCACGATCACCGTGCGCTACGGGATTCCCGATCGCTACACGCTCTTCGCCGTCGCCGGTGTTCTGCCGGTCATCGCGATCATCGCGGTCTTCCAGCAATATCCCGACGTTCGCGCTGAGCTGCGTCACGAAGCTTCGCTCGGATTCATGAGTGACCGCGACGTTCGCGCCACCGCGCATCCGCTGCTTCGTTTCGGCCGGGGAGGATGGGCGGACCGGCGCGCCCATCGCGAATTCGTGCGGCTCGCCAATCGCATTGCGCTACGCAAACGGCAGCAGCGCGGACGCAGCGACGAGGAAGCGCGCCTCTATCAGCTCGAGATCATCAAATTGCGCATGCAGATCCAGGAAATGAGCCGCATCGATCACGATGTGCTCTCGGCGAACGTCAGAGATGAAGAGTCGTCGGCTACAATGACGAAGACGAATGAGGGTTGAGACCACCTCGCAACGCCAGGCCGCCTCACGCAGCACAACGCCACAACTGACGGCGCGCATCTTCGTCGCCGCATTCGCCCTCGCCGCCGCGCCCACCTTGCTCTTCGCGCAGGTCAAGGACATGGGTCCGGCCGGTCAGTACTACAACCAGCCGAAGCCGAAGTTCCGCGTCACGCCCGGTCTGAAGAAAAAAGGCGGCGACGTGAAGTTCGACGCGAAAGTGCAGGAGCAATTCGTTCGCGACGAGTACGCGATCCTCGACGGCGACGTCGTCATCGAATATCAGGACGTCGTCATTCATGCCGACAAAGTGACGCTCAACTTCAAGACCAAGGATGTCGTGGCCGAGGGGCACGTCATCATGGATCAGGGGCCGACGCGAATCAGTGGCGATCACATCGTCTTCAACCTCGACTCGAAAACGGGCACCTTCTTCAACGCCACTGGCGCGATGCAGCCGGACATGTACTTCGCTGGCGACAAGATCGAGCGCCTTGCCGAGGATCATTACCTGCTGACGAATGGGATGTTCACCTCGTGCAATCCCGATCATCCCTCGTGGTCATTCCACATCGCCAGCGCCGACATCACGCTCGACAACTACGCGCACATGCGCAACGTCACCCTTCGCGCGCATGACATTCCGCTGATCTACGCGCCGCGGCTCCTCTGGCCGACGAAGAGCGAGCGGTCGCAGGGACTGCTCATCCCGCGCGTCCTCCTCTCGAAAACATACGGCGACCGGCTGGAGATGGGCTACTTCATTCCGTTCGGCGACGCCGCCGACGCCACGATCTACGCCGATCTCAACGACAAGGGCTACAACGGCATCGGCGTCAGCACACGCTACCGGCCATCGAACGACGTGAAGCTCGGCGATCTCAGCGCCTACGTCGTGCATGATGTAGCGGCCGGCCGCAATCAGTGGAAGTACAAGTACCAGCACTCGCAGGACAACCTGCCCGGCGGCTTCCGCGGCGTCGTCGACATCGAAGACTTCTCCAATCTGGAATTCTTCCGACGCTACGACCGCGATCCGCGGCTGCACACACTCTCGCAGATCTACTCGTCGGCATATTTGACGAAGAACCGCGGCAGCTATTCGTTCAACATCCTCACAGACCGCCGCGACATCCTGCTCAGCAACGTCGATCCCAACGATCCGAATGCCGCGCCGCCGCGGCAGCGCTTCGAGCAACTTCCTTCGCTGCAGTTCCGCATCTACCCCAACCGCATCGGCGAGTCGCCGTTTTACTACTCGCTCGAATCGTCGATGTCGCATCTGGCCACGAGCGGATTCGTCAACGGCCCGACTGCGAATTACTACCGCGCCGACGTCTTCCCGACGCTCTCCATGCAGCTCCGGACGCCGGCGTGGTTGTCGATCCGCCCGCAGGTTTCGGTGCGCGAGACCTATTACTCCGACTCGCTCGACGACGCCTCGGTCGCCAATCCCGGCGGCAAACTGAACGCGGTCAGCAATCCGGTCGAGCGTTTCTATGCGCAGGGTCAGGTCGAAGTCGTCGGGCCATCGTTTTCGAAGATCTTCCTCAAGTCGATGGGCGGCTTCAGCAAGTTCAAGCACGTCATCGAGCCACGTTTCCGCTATCTCTACACGACCGCCGTGAACGACCAGGAACGCGTCATCCGCTTCGACACGGTCGACTCGCCGTTCCTGCCGATCGTGCGCAATTCGGTTGAGTACTCCCTGACGCAACGGCTCATCGGACGCGAGACCGGTCCGAACGGCAACTCGCGCGAAGTGGCTTCGTTCTCGTTGACGCAGTCCGTCTCCCTCGGCAACGCCTTCACCAGCGCGACGGCCGGTGGACTGAACGGTTCGAGCGTCCCGCAGACCGGAAAATTCACGCCGCTCATCGCGGGCCTGCACGTCAATCCATATTCGAATGTGACGCTCGACGCGGCCGCGACCTTCGGCAACGTCTCGCACCAGCTCGATCAAACCAGCCTCTCCGCCAACCTGGTCGGCACCGGAACGCGCGCCGACAAGTACCTCAGCTTCACCTGGTTCTCGTCGTATCAGCAACCGCCCGTGAACGGCGTCCCCGCCGGCGACACCAGTTCGAGCCAGATCCGGCTCAACAGCGGCTCGTCGTTGTTCAGCAATCACATCCGCGCCGACGCGCAGCTCAACTTCGACGCGAAGAAAGGCACCTTCCTCGAGCAGCGTTACCTCCTCGGCGGCACCGCCTCGTGCTATGGCGTGGCCCTCGAGTTCCGCCGCTACCTCGTCTTCGTCCCCGAAGAAAAAGCGGAATGGAGCGCCGGCCTCTCGATCTCACTGAAAAACGTCGGCACGATCGGCACGCATTGACGCGCGTCATCGCGTGCGTGCTTTTGCTCGCGACGATTTCATGCAGCCGCGTCGAACACGATCGATCTCGCGATGAAGCGTTGCTCCGTACGCAACTCTCGTCGATGCGACACGCAATCGCCACCTACAAAAAATCCCACGGTCACGGTCCATCGACTCTCCACGAAGCGATGGCGCACA
This sequence comes from Thermoanaerobaculia bacterium, assembly GCA_036260495.1. Lineage (GTDB taxonomy): Bacteria > Acidobacteriota > Thermoanaerobaculia > Gp7-AA8 > Gp7-AA8 > JADGNZ01. The sequence continues at coordinate 10,791 of DATAMS010000218.1, read as the reverse complement.
TCCCGATCGATCCACTCACGCACTCCACAACGACGTGGCGCCTGACAACCGAGGAGACCGTGCAAGTGGACGACTTCACGCCCAGCGCCTCCGCCAAACGAATCGAAATCCTCGAAGTTCACAGCGGCGCGGGCGGGCGGGATGGGGGCGGGAGGCGATATTCGGAGTATTGAGCTGGTCAGACAACCGTCAGGCTCCGCTCGGCGTGACGCAACACTGCTTCAACCTGTTCGCGAGTCACGCCGGGAAACCATTCGAGAAAGTCATCTACACGCGCGCCGTCTTCAAGATTCGCGAACAGAGCCTGGACCGGAACCCGCGTGCCCACGAAAACCCAGGCACCGCTAACTTTTTCGGGCGATCTCTCAACCGCGGGACACTCGCTCCAATCAAGCACTGCAAAAAGGTAATCGACGTGACGTCTGGCCACAAGCCGCGGCTAGAATGGCCACCGTATGAGCAAACCCATGTCGAAGGAAATGGCCCTAGGGTGGATGAAGTCGTGGCAGGCGGTGGAAGACCGCCAACGCCAGGAGCTGCGCAAAGAAACCTTCGATGAGAAGTTTCAGGCGCTCGCCTATCTGATGGACTCCGCCGGCCTTTTCGATCTCTCTCAGCTCGACCAAGAGGATCAGGAAGCACGAGATCGGTGGGCGCGCCTTCAGTCTGCCCTCGAGCATCGTTGATGGCGCTCTCTGGGAAGCGGCTTGGCAAGCCACTCGCCGCGCTCATGCGCTGGTTCAGCCACGAGAGTTTCCGCGGGGCAGTTGTCGGCGGCGTGGCCGCTTCGTTGCGAGGAAAACCGAGATTCACGAAAGACATCGATGCCGTGGTTCTTGACGTCGATGCAGAACGGCTGTTGCAGAGTGCAGCCGCTTTCGGATTTCTTCCACGCATCGATGACGCGATTGAATTCGCGCGCTCCACGCATGTCTTACTACTGCGCTACGGAAACATCGATATCGACATTTCGCTGGGCGTATTGCCCTTCGAGATCGAAGTGTTCGAACGATCTACGTGGATCGATGCCGGAGGCGTTCGCCTTCTTGTCGCATCGGCTGAAGATCTCGTGATCATGAAGGCTGTTGCGCGCCGCGCCCGCGACATCATGGACATCGAGAACATCATTGAGGTGACCGTCGATCTGGACGTGGAGCGTATAAGGCACTGGGTGCGAGAATTCTCCAGCGTGCTCGAAATGCCAGAGATACACGACGATCTCGAGAAAATGCTGAAACGCCGGAAGCGCTAAGGGTGACGAGACCGACGCCGCGCGCCACACGACAACCTGTTGTGTTCCCCAACCCCATCCACTACCCTCCCGCGATCGTGCCGAACGTCTACACATTCAAGGATTTCGAGGGGAGCAGTCATCGGATCCTCATCGATCTGATTCGCCGCTTCGCGCCTCCGGGCGGAACTCTTCTCGACCTCGGCGCAGCGGGCGGCGAGCTCGGATCGGCGGTGCGCGAGCAGTTCGATCAGACCATCGGGTTCGAGTACGACGCCGATCGCATCGGACAGCTTCGCGGCCGTTTCGATCAGATCGTCATCGCCGACCTGGAGACGATTCGGACCCTGCCATCGAACGTCAGCGCCGTCGTTCTGGCCGACGTCATCGAGCACCTGCGCAACTCCACGAACCTGCTGCGCATGGTCAAACAGTCATTGACAAGCGACGGCGTCCTCTTTCTTTCCGTACCGAACATCGCCAACATCACCGTCCGCCTCGGCTTGCTCTTCGGTGTGTTCGAATACCGCGACCGCGGAATTCTCGACTTCACCCATCTCCGGTTTTTCACGATGCGCACGATCCGCCGCGAGATCGAAAACGCCGGTTTTCGCATCGTCGCGATCCGCGGCTCGTCAGTTCCCATCCGCCTGATCATCGGATGGGTGCCGGACGTCTTGCTCCGCTTCGGCGAGCGCGTCCTGACCTGGATCACGCGCCTTTGGCGAGGACTCTTCGCCTATCAAATCATTCTGGTCGCGAAGGTGCGCTGACGAGAGAATGCAACCCGCCGCGCCGCTGTTCTTACTCGCGCCTCACCGTTTTTCTGAGTATCATTCCGCTGCTGTGCCGAGGTAGCTCAGTTGGTTAGAGCACCAGATTGTGGATCTGGGGGTCGCCGGTTCGATCCCGGCCCTCGGTACCAATTACCTCCTCATTTTCGCCCGTACAACTTCGCGTCGCCGCCGTCCGCGACCAGGTTGTAATGAGCCGCGAGACCTGACGCCAGCGGCGCACCAGCCGGCAGCCAATTCGCGCAGAACATTCGCGTTGTAAACATGCGACGCGCCATCGACCGCCGGCAGATACTCGACGCGCCACACCGGCAGCAAATGCAGCAACGCGATAACGACAAACAGCACGCCCAGCCACCACCGGCTCTTCGTCTCGTCCACATCGCGCATCATAGGGCGCTTGTTGCTGCCCCCGCCGCTCGCTATCATGCGCGCCCGGCGCACCCGACCTCATGCCAAACGAAATCCAAACTGTTGAACCACGCGTTTCCCGCGGCCTCCGCGATCTTCTGCCCGATCAGATGCTGGCGCGCCAGTCGATGATCGACACGATCCGTCACGTCTACGAGCTTTACGGATTCGTTCCGCTGAGCACACCGGCAATCGAATTTCTCGATGTCCTCTCCGGCAGCGCCGGGCAGGAAGCGCAGCAATCGATCTTCCGCGTTTCGAATCCCGAGGAGGAAGCGCTCGGGCTGCGCTTCGATCTCACCGTTCCGCTGGCGCGCGTCATCGCTCAATATCGCGATCTTCCGCGTCCCTTCCGCCGCTACCAGGTCTCGCCCGTCTGGCGCGCCGACAAGCCCGACAAAGGCCGTTTCCGCGAGTTCACGCAATTCGATCTCGATTCCGTCGGCACCGATTCCGAGGTTGCGGACACCGAGATCATGGCCGGGATGTGCGACACGCTTTCGGCGCTCGATGTTGGCCGCTACCTCGTCCGCTTTTCCAGCCGCGCCATGCTCAATCTGCTGCTCGATTTCTCCGGCATCAGCGCCGAGCAAGGCGTCGACGTCTTCCGCGTGCTCGACAAACTCGACAAAGTCGGACTCGACAAAGTCTCGCGCGAGTTGATGAACGGCTACAAAGACGAATCGGGCGACACGATCCGCGGCGTTGGGCTTGCCGCCGATCAGGTCGATCGCATCAAGCGCTTTCTCGAAATCAAGAATGACAACCGCCGCGAAGTCGTCACGCAACTTCGCGCGCTCTTCGCGAACCTCGATCACGCCCCCGCGCAGATCGATGTCGTCGAGCGCATCTCCAATCATCTCTACGCCCTCGGCTACAACGACGACCGCGTCTCGCTCGATCTCTCCATCGCTCGCGGCCTTGCGTATTACACCGGCCCGGTCTTCGAAGCGATCCTGCTCGATGCGCCGCAGTTCGGCTCCGTTTTCGGCGGCGGCCGCTACGACGATCTCGTCATGCGTTTCCTCGGCGAAAAAATCCCCGCCGTCGGCGCATCGATGGGCGTCGATCGGCTCCTCGCCGCCGTCGCCCACCTCGGCCGCATCGATTCGCGCAAAGCAACCGCGCGCGTGCTCGTCACGAACATGGACAAGTCACTCACCGATGATTACCTCCAGATGACGTGGGAGCTGCGCCGCGCCGGCATCCCCACTGAGTTCTACATCGGCATGGCCAAGCGCCTCGGCAAACAGCTCGAGTACGCCGATCAGTACGAGATCCCGCTTGCCATCCTCTGCGGCTCAAACGAAAAAGCAAAACGCGAAGTGACCGTGAAAAACATGGCCGCCGGCCGCGCCAAAGCCGGCGCGCTGAATGACCGCAGCGCATGGCTCGCAGAACGACCGGGCCAGACGACGATTGCGCGGGATAAGCTCGTCGAAGGAATCCGCGAGCTGCTGGCGGAGATCGAATCAGCACCGAGTGCGTGAGCGAAAGGGGTCAGACCGAAAGTGAAAGTGACGAAAACTGTCTGACTTCGTGAGCGACCACCATTTTTCGTCACTTTCACTTTCGGTCTGACCCCTTCCGCCGCACCCTGTGTCATCCTTGCTGATGGCGGCGATCCGACACCCATGACCGAAACCATCACCCTCGACGGCCACTCCCTCACGATCGAGCAGCTCGTGCGTATCGCGCGCGACGCCAGCGTACGCGTGGCCATCGATCCGTCCTGCGAAGAGCGCGTCGCCGCCAGCGAACAACTTATCGCCCGCGTCGTCGCAAACTATCGCCGCGCCTGGGAAGCCGGCGAGCCGGCGGCGACCGAATACGGCGTCACCACCGGCTTCGGCGAATTCAAAGACAAGCCGATCGCTCCCGCCGATCTCGAACAACTGCAGCGCAACCTTCTGCTCTCGCACTCCGTCGGCGTCGGTGAGAACTGCGATCCCGACGATTTGTCCAACTACTTTCCCGCCGATGTCGTCCGCGCTGTCCTGGCCACGCGCCTCAACTCATTCCTGCAAGGCCACTCCGGCGTCCGCCGCAAACTCGTCGCCATCCTGCAAGCGATGCTCGATCGGGGCGTCATTCCGCTCGTGCCGTTGCGCGGCTCCGTCGGCGCCAGCGGCGACCTCTGCCCCCTCTCGCATACTTTCGCCACCCTCCTCGGCAGCGGCCGTTTCTACATCGCCGGCGACAAAACCCTGCGTGACGCATCAGAGCTTCCTGAGCTTCTTGGATTCACTGCTGACGATCTCAAACCAACATTCAAAGAAGGCCTCGCCCTCGTCAACGGCGTCAACTTCTCCGCATCGATGCTCGCCTTCGGTGTCGCCGACGCCGAACGTCTCGCCGATCTCGCCGACGCCTCCGCCGCGCTGACACTCGAAGCGATGGGCGGTTGCACGCGCGCGCTCGATCCGAAAGTTCACGACGCGCGCGGACACGCCGGCCAGATCGCTAGCGCGGCGCGGATGCGCGAGCTCATCGCCGGCAGCAAACTCGTCGAGCGAGCAGGCGCCGTGCAGGATCCGTATTCGCTCCGATGCGCGCCGCAGGTTCATGGCGCCTCGCGCGCGGCCATCCGTTACGCGCGCGACGTTGCTGAACGCGAGATCAACGCAGCGACTGACAACCCGCTCTTCTTTCCCGGCGAATCCGAGCCCTTCGACGTTCAGTTCCGCGACAACTGGCCGCCGGACTATCGCGGCGACGAACGTCTCGCCTACTCCGCCGGGAACTTCCACGGCCAGCCCATCGCGCTCGCAGCCGACTTCCTCAGCATCGCCCTCGCTGAGCTGGCCAATATCTCCGAGCGCCGCACGCAAATGCTGCTCGACAGCGATCACAATCGCGGCCTGCCGTCGAATCTGACCACGCGTCCCGGCGTGAACTCCGGCCTGATGATCATGCAGTACACCGCCGCATCGCTGGTCTCCGAAAACAAAGTCCTCGCCCATCCCGCCTCGGTCGATTCGATTCCGACCGGCGCGAACGCCGAGGATCATGTGTCGATGTCGACTCACGCGGCGAGGAAGATGCGAACAATCCTCGGCAACGCCCAGAGCGTCCTCGCCATCGAGCTGATCGTCGCCGCGCAAGCGATCGACTGGCGCGTAGCAATGATGCAAGGCGTCCCCGAAGCGCACAACATCGCCGATGCCGAAACGCAGGCGACGGCATTCGAAGCCGCCGTCTCCGGCCGCGCCGCCGAAATCGCCAAACTCCTCGGCCACGGCACCGCCGATCACTATCTCCGCATCCGCGCCCTCGTCGATCCGCTCTTCGCCGACCGCCCCCTCAACGAAGCCATACGGCGGGTCAAGCTTGGAATCCTCATCTAATTTGCGGGCGGTTTCTTATCAAGGCCGAACATGCTCAAGAGACCCGGCGCATCAATGTCATACAACACGTAGAACTTGATTATGTCCTTCTCTGCCAAATGGCAGTGCGGCGAATTCTCTTCACACTGTTCGTGTCTCCGTTTATTCAGACCGAAATTGCCAACAGCGCCAATCGACAGCCTGGCGCCGCCGCCGAATGTATGTGGTAACGCATACTGTCCCCGAGCCTCGACGCGGTGCGACAGGAGACCTCCGGTCCGGCCTAGGAGGAAATCCGCGAACGTATCCGGACTCCGCGCTACCCGAACGCCTGCGTAAATACGATGTTGAAGGAACGACTCGTCATCGACTTTCCGTCCGCCGATCACAACCATGCTGCCGATCCGATTGCGCAAGCGGGGATTCTCGACCTGATAGTCGTTGCGCCAGAAAGGATGAAACGACTGAAATTCGAATTCGAGCGCGCGCTTAACGGGTCCCGCCGGAGTCACGTCCGAGGACGCTGGCGGAGTGTCATCGAGAGCCGCGGGGCCGTTCACGGCGAGGGCGGTAGCCGGGGCTTGAAAAGCCGTAGGTAACGGCGTGGTCTTTGCCTCGCCCGAATTCGTCAGCGCGATTGTGAAGGTGCTGTAACTGCCATACGCGAAGGGGTGCCAACTGCCGAATTCCTCGGGCACGTAGTTGCCTGGATAGTGGAATCCCACGGTCATCCCAATACGAGCGAATCCACGCGCGAACGCATCCGTCGCACCCACGTACTCGTAGCCGGCGGTCATGAGAACGAACCATTGTTCAAAGTCGGCGTACTCGGTCTGAGGATCTTCGTTCGGAACGATCACGACGGTCCGCAATGAGTCCAGTTCCGCCTGAGTGATCTTTGATTTCGCGTCGAGCTTTTCCTTCTCGGCATCGGACGCAGAGGCGCGCTTCAGCGCGTTCGACGCCAGTTCCTCCTGCCTGAGGTGGGCCATGCGACGCCCTGCCTCCTCGAACCTGGCCAGTTGCACCTCGTAAAGCGCTAGTTGCGCACGGCTCTTTCGGCGCGGTTCTTTCGGACAATCAACGCACTCGGCTGCTCTACCAACACGCACCTCCCGCACTTTGCGGCTTAGCGCACCGATACATCGAGTTACGAACCTCGCCGTCTGAATATCGAGGTGTGAGAACGTGTCTTCAATGCAAGCCGCCTCCGCATCGGGTTCAATTGCGATCTCGGTAAGCAGAACCACTTCGGCGTCGGCCGCAGCGATCTGTGTTTGGAGTGCATCGCGCTCCTTCGGGTCTTTCGCGGCGGCAAGCTTTGCCGCGATGGCGGCGGATTGCTTCGCACGATCCTCGGCGATGTCGACGCCTCTTTTCAATGCTCTGACACGGCGGTGTTCCAAGGTCACGAGCGTTTGATGCGCTTTGCTGCTCACCGAACTAAGCCGCGCCGCCTCGTCCGCGGCAGTAGCAATGGCAGTGCGGAGACCATCGACACAGTGTTCGATGATGGACTTGTCATTCACTGGCAGCGACGTGCTGCCTGGCGATCCACAAACAAAGCGGGCCGCGCCGCTGAGGGGCACCTGCTCTAAGTCGGCCAACTTGCTGCTCGCATATTCGATCTGGTTGTCGATCGCGCGGCTCTGCGCCGGCGCGGCAGTACCCTTCTGCTGTTTGAGCTGCCCAAGAATCCTGGCAGCTTCCTCAAGCATTCGCGCAGCATCGGAAATGCGTGCCAGCTGAGCCTTCAGATCGGCGATTCTGTCGTTCGCGGCACGCACTTCCGGCGTTTCTGCCGCGAACTTCGCATCCGCGATTGCATCACCGAGAGCGAAGATGCACCGCTGGACCGATTCAGCGTCATCCAGAACGACATTGTCCTCCGTCAGGCAGTGTCGTTTCGCGGCAGGCTCGATCGCTATGTCGGTGATTATCTTAATGTCTGCTTCAACCTTGGTGATCGCATCTGCTAGTTTCTTTCTCTCAGCCTCGTCTGTTTCCTTCTCGGATTTCTTGTGCAGCGCAACGAGGTCGTTTTTGGCTTCGGCGGCGATATCCACGCCGGCGTCCTCAACATCGGCCAACCGCTTCTGGAAGTTCGTCGCCTTGATCTCGCAAGACCTTCTTTCCTGCGCTTTTTCATCAAACTTCGCCGCGATCAGAGCGTTGGTCTTGATCTTGTCCTCGATGATGTCGACACAGCGCTTGACGGCAGCAATGTCAGCGAGTTCCGGAGTCTCTTCATCGGACAGACACTTCGTTTCGAAGCTGGTTTCGGCGGCCTCCTCCTTGTCGTGGCTGCGCTTTTTTGTAAAGAGTGTCGGAACCAGTGCGGGTTTCCCGTCGACGATGTTGACAACGGCTTTGAGTATTCTGATCGACTCTCTGACACGGGCGTACTCCGTTTCGCTATCGTAGCTGCTGCCGTTCGCCGAGAGGTTGTCGAGGATTACCACACGATCCGTCAGGCGCTTCAGGTCAGCAAGCGCAAGATCTTCGAGGTTGCTGATGCGAGTGTCTGAGGAGTCTGCGCCCTTCTCTTTTGAATCGAGCGACACGCTGCGCAGACATTGAAGCGATTTGACGATGTCTGTACGGTCACGTGGATCGTTTTGCAGCAGCTCGACCTGATACGTCTCGATATCGAGGCGGTAAGGGCAAAAACTCGCGGGCTGATTGCCGAACGCCGACACCGCCGCCATAAAAACGCCGCTCAACGCAAACGCTCTTGCAGACATGCCCCCCTCCAGGAATTCTTACCATTGGACGGATAGATTTCGGGATTTCCGAGTACGTTAACATTCTCGAATGAACTACGCAATCGCTTGCCTGACTGCCTTTGCTGCCGTGGCCTGCAGCAGTCTGCGGCCGTTTCCGGGCCCGGCTGATTGCGACAGCCGGGGAACGGTTGGCTCGCTCTGGCAATGCATGGAGTCCCCCGGCCTGACGCCAAAAGAGAGCGGCCTCGCCAGCACCCTTCGCATTGCGACGGGCGATCTCACCCGCCGGGTGGTCCTCAACCAAACACCGTCGCTCTCCTGCAACACAACTCCGTGGAGCGGCTTTGAGCATGTTTCGCAGGCGGTCGCGGGTGCCGGCCGGCTGGAAGCATTCATTCACGCCGGCGATGCGACGAAACCAGTGATCTTCGTCGTTCACGGTCTGTATGACAGCAACTCCAATCGCTACATCCGCTATGTTGCCTCGGCGCTGGCCGCGCATGGATTCGGCGTCGTCGTGCCGGACATGCGCTGGCACGGTTGCCTGATTGGTCTCACCAACACTCTCGGCATTCTCGAATCGGCTGATCTGATGGCGTGGGCAAAGATGGTCCGGGATGGACAGATCCGGGCGCTGGCCGGAAGGCCGGCCGGCATGATCGGCTTCAGCCTGGGAGCGCTCGACGTCATCGATACGGCGACATTGCCGGAGGCGGCGTCGCGCTTCGACGCGGGCGCAATCGCTGTCTCGCCGCCGGCGTCGGTTGCCGCCGTTCGGGGACGTCTCGATCGCTTACGGACGCCGATGGCTCTCTACTTCCGCCTCACGCTGCGTATTCGGAACCGGCGGCTTGGGATTCCTTTCTGGTCGCGGCGGCCTTTCCAGGCGTACCTCGACTCGGTGGCTGCAAGTCATGTCACTCCGTTTGACACGATGGACGATCTGATCGCCGCAGCTGAACCGGCGCAACGTCTAGCAAACGTCCGCCGGCCGCTGCTCATCCTGGCAGCCAAGAACGATCCGGTTCTTGGCCAGGTCGCTGCCGACGCGATTGCGACAGCAGCAGAACCGCTGCCGTATGTCCACGTGATCGAAACCGACGAGGGCGGTCATATCGGCATCATCGGACGCGATCCGCAGTGGTTTGTGAATGCGATGACGCGCTTTTTCGATACCGCGCCCCACGTACCTCCGCGGCCGTAGCCCGCACCGCGCATATCATTCTGTTCCATGCGCGACCTCGACCTCGGCGACGCCATCGTGATTCCCGGCAGTCTCCTCCGCGCCGCCACCTCGCGCGCGGGTGGGCCGGGCGGCCAGAACGTGAACAAAGTCGAGACGCGCGTCACGATTGAAGTGGATGTCGATGCCTTGCCATTGCCCGACGACCGCAAACAGAGAATCCGCGAACGCCTTGCCGGCCGGATCAACAAAGCCGGCGTCCTGCGCGTAACGTCCCAAGCCGAACGAAGCCAGCTCGCCAACCGCGATCGCGCGCTCGCCCGAATGGAAGAACTACTCACCGACTCCATCACCGAACAGGAAACCCGCAAACCAACGCGCATTTCCCGAGCGCAAAAAACGCGGCGTCTGGAAGAAAAGAAACGCCGCGCGCAGACGAAGAAACTAAGGACGACGTTGGATTAGATCCGCAGATGTCGCAGATGAACACAGATAAAACATCTGCGTCTATCTGCGACATCTGCGGATCAAGGTTTTTCTACTTCGGCGGAACCGGTGGCGCCTCCCCCTTCACGCCCGCCCAGGCGGCGAGCGCGGCGTCGGTTGCTGGTTTCAACTTTGCCCAGCTTGCGCGGGCGTCGGCGGTGGGGGCGGCGTCGGCGCTGTCGATGGCTCCGGCGAGTTTGGACAGTTGTTGATTGAGGAAGCGGAGCGATGACTCGGCGGGAGGCGGGGCGGTGAAGTCGTCGCCTTCGATCACGCCGGAGACTTCGGTTGCCTTCTTTCGCAACGCGTCGGGTATGTCTTTGCGCTTCACAAGCGCGCTTGCTTCGCTCAACGCGGCAGCGAGCGTAGCGCGGGTCTGCTCGACTTCGCGCGCGAAAGTGAATTGTGCTGTGTAGGCGTCTGCAGAAAGGTTGACGCGCGGATCGGGCACGACCGTCAGCGGCTGCGTGAACTTCTGGTCGCTCACCGTCAGTACCACTTTGTACTTGCCTGGCGGCGCCCAAACGCCGTCCGCGAACGCGCCGCTACCACCGCCGCCGCGGCGTCCGATGAGACCGGCCGGAGCGGGATCGTGCAGCGGCCAGACGAAGCGATGCATGCCCGGCGCGGCGGA